>CAYRNL010000048.1:0-6628 GCA_964425705.1 uncultured Dehalococcoidales bacterium | reverse complement strand
CTCCTTGACAGAGCCTGCCTATCCGGTTAAACTGCATATCAGTAAAGCAGTGATTCTACTGTCCACTAACAAGACACATTTTACCAGACACCCAAGAGCATCATCATGGCTTCTTATTACATTGATATTGAACCAGTAGGTCGGCGGGGACAATGCCCGGCAGGACAATCACTCCTGGAAGCGATGCGCCAGCTCGGCGTAGAGGTGGTTAGCCTCTGCGGGGGCAGGGGAACCTGCTTCCATTGCAAAGTTCAGGTTATGGCTGGAGAAGTCTCGCCGCCAACCACAACAGAACAGCAGGCTCTTTCTCCCAAGGAGCTGGAAGACGGCTACCGCCTCGCCTGCCAGACATACCCCGCCAGCGACTGCAAGTTATATGTCCCACCAACATCACTGACAGCACTGCAGCGGGCTCAGGTGGAGGGGTTGGAGGTTGCCGTTACCCCGGAACCCCCCGTCCATAGCTACCAGGTACAGCTACCACCACCATCCTGGACAGACCTGCGTGCTGACGCTGAGCGTCTTCTGGAGGCACTGGAACAACAGCACCAGATACACTGCCATACTGTTGACATCAAGGTTTTGCAGGATATATCACCCCGGCTACGGTCATTTAACTGGCAAGCTCAAGTTTCAGTGCGGGACGGCGAGGTGATAGCTATCGCACCCTACCCCAGCCGTCAACTGGGACTAGCCGTAGACCTGGGTACCACCAAACTGGCTGCCTATTTAGTTGACCTGGATAGCGGACAGACATTAGCTGCCGAAGGAATAATGAATCCTCAGATAAGCTACGGGGAAGACATCATTACCCGTATCACCCGCGTCATAGAGTCGCCGGACGAGGGGATAAAACTACAAACACTGGTGATAGAGGCATTGAACCAGCTGGCTACCGAACTATGCGCTAAAATTGATGCTCAACCAGACACAGTAGTTGAGGCAGTGATAGTAGGCAACACGGCTATGCACCATCTGCTACTGCGTCTGCCGGTACACCAGCTTGCCCTCTCCCCTTTCCTCCCCGCAGTTAGTGATTCCCTGGATGTCAAGGCTCGCGATTTGGGGCTGAACATTGCCCCGGGTGCCTACGTGCACCTGCTACCTAACATCGCCGGCTTTGTTGGCGCTGACCATGTGGCAATGTTACTCGCCACCGAGGTCTGGCAATCCAAGGGAATAATGTTAGCTGTGGACATCGGCACCAACACTGAGGTAGCCCTGGTAAGCAAGGGCGAGATAACCAGTGTTTCCTGTGCCTCAGGTCCTGCCTTTGAGGGCGCCCATATCAAGGATGGTATGCGGGCAGCTACCGGAGCTATAGAACACTGGCGACTGGTAAACAACCAGGTAGAATATGAGACTATCGGTGGCGCGCCGCCGGTAGGTCTCTGTGGTTCTGGTATTTTAGATGCTATTGCCCAGCTCCGTTTAGCGGGAGTAATAGATGTTAGCGGCAGGATGAATGACCACCCACGAGTGCGCGGCACCAAGGGTAAACGCGAGTTTATACTGGTCAGCGAGGAGGAGCGGGGTGGAGGCGCCGCAATTATCCTCACCCAGCAGGATGTTCGCCAGCTACAACTGGCTAAAGGAGCCATGCGCACCGGTATTCAACTGCTCCTGAAAGCGAGAGGGCACTCTGAAGAAGAGCTAGAACAGGTAATTATCGCCGGAGCTTTCGGCAGCTACATAGATGTAGCCAGCGCCATTACCATCGGGATGTTGCCCCTGCTGCCCCTGGACCGCTTCCGTCAGGTGGGCAACGCTGCCGGTACCGGAGCCAGGCTGGCTCTGTTCTCCTGCAGCAAGCGGACCGAGGCACAGACCATAGCCCGCAAGGCTAGCTACATTGAACTGTCCACTGACCCCAGCTTTCAGGAAACCTTTACCCAGGCCCTTTACCTGAAATAACAATAATGCGGAAGTACACAGTTACTGAGCAAATGTTTACCAGAGAATATAATCATCAAGTGAGAACCAGTTAAAAATGTATTACTTCGCCTACGGTGCCAATCTCAGCAAGCAACAAATGCGAGAACGCTGCCCCGATAGCCAGCCCAAGTTCATCGCCACCCTGCCCAACTACAAGCTGGTGTTTATCGGCTGGTCCAGGCAGTGGCGTGGTGGCGTCGCCACCATCAAGTCGTCCCGAGGCGACAAGGTTCTCGGGACTATCTATGAAATTTCGGACAGAGATTTAAGACGATTGGACAGCTACGAAGGCTATCCCGGTAACTACAACCGGTTGAAGGTAACCGTATTTGATGAAGACGGCGAGCCCAGCGAAGTCATAACCTATATCAAGTCAGGACGAATAGAGGAAACACAGCCATCGGCAAAATACCTGGCTATTATTGAGCAGGGCTGCAAAGATTGGGGTATCATCAAGTAGCAGTTAGAATTTACTCCTGACGAACCACCAGAATATGGGAGACTACCTGGGTAAAACCATCGCCAAAGGGAAGGTCACTCACATATTTAGCCGTCTCCACCAGCATTTGTGTCTCTCCGGCAGGAAGCCTGGGATTAACTATGAGCACGCTGTGAGGGAAGAGTTGGAACAGGGAGATGTCAGTGGGAGAATCACCAAATACCATTACTTCCTCGGTTGATAGGCTTCTGTTCTTTATCTTTCCCAGCAGTCTCATCAGTGTTTTCCCCTTGCTAATTTCCTTAGGCAGCAGATGCAGCATGTAACCGGAGTCAAGAAGGTCAACATCGGTATCTGCCAGGTGTCTTCTCAATTCTGCTGTCTCGACCCCGCAGGTCCTGATACCCACATCAACCAGACGGTACATATCATCCTTGCTTTCCTCAATTGTCCCCGGGAATAAACTCTTCAGCTTTTCCATGGCTTTAATGCTAGGGTCACGGGAATAGCCCAAATCCATCAGCTTATCATTCACACTCAGTTTGGCGACACCACCATTTTCGGCAATGATAGGTCCGCTGATGCCCAAATCTCGAGCCAGGGATTCCAGCCGGGGAAGCGTCCGTCCTGAGACTAGACCCACCATAATGCCCCGTTCCTCAAGACGATGAATCGCTTCCAGGACATTTGAGCCAAGAGAATCACCGGCAACGACGATGGTACCATCAACATCGGTCATTATCAGTCGTATCTGACTTGCCAACTTGAAATCGATTTGTCGGTAAGATTGAGGCATAGAACTCCATCCTATCCCAATCAGGATATCCTGTCAAAGGTCAGCATTAGAGGTCGTTTAGCAACCTATCCCCCTGACCCCCTTCCCTTCATAAGGGAAGGGGGATGGAGGTGAGAGAGGGGTTTCACCCCTCTCTAAAATCTCTTCCCCCTCTCCTTTCAAGGAGAGGGGGATAAAGGGGGTAAGGTTAATAAACAATCTCAGCATTAGACCCATCTTTCCTGCTTTCTCTGGGCAGGATGATGATGTAAGGCACCTTGGCTGAGGGATGCTGCTTAACCTGAACTGAAGCACCGAAGACATCGTGAATCGTCATTTCGGTTAGAACCTCTGATGGGAACCCGCCGTTTCTTTGACGCCAACGGTTAAATCTCCTTCCCTTTTAACCTCAGTGGTATGCCGCTGAGCATAAAATAAACACAGTCAGCATGCTCCGCCAAGACCTGATTTACCTTCCCTAAGAGGTCGCGATACAAACGCCCCAACCTGTTTTCCGGGACCAAGCCCATGCCGACCTCATTGCTGACCAGGATGAAAGTAGCATTACTGTCCTCAATGCATCCAACAAGTTCTTCTATCTCAACAGCAAGCTTTTTCTCCACAAGCTCAGGGTTAATCTGTTCCGGGTCATTACCATACCACCCAATTACATTGGACACCAGCAGAGTCAGGCAATCCACGATGACTATTTGAGCATCGCCAATTTCCTTCCGTATTCTCGTACCCACACCCGTAGCAACCTCCACAGTACGCCAGCTTGGGGGACGTTGCCGCTTATGCTCTTCAATCCTCTGCCGCATCTCCTCATCCAGGGCTTCCCCGGTAGCCACAAAGAGCACCCGGCCACCAAGACGTAATGCCATCTCCTGAGCAAAGCGACTTTTCCCGCTGCGGGCACCACCCAGGATAAGAATGCACTGTTCAGCCATGTTTACTCCTCACTTCAACTCCAATCGGCACCGCGGAATGTCAAGAAACCAGATTCCGTTTCGTTGCATCCTGGCCCCGTATGCCACCTGAATCCGCTTGGCAAATAACGGTCCATCTACCGCAAAGGTGTGGTATTCCCCCTTCTCCCCACAAATATCCAGTTCTTTCACCTGTTGCAAATTTTTTATGTCAACCAGAAATTTGCGGTCTATCACCCGACCCAGCCACTCCCGGTCAAAGATATTTGCCTTAGCCGAAACTACCATTGCCTCAAAGCCTGCCTCAACAAAGTCGTTAAGGACATGCTCCGGAGTCATATCCCACAGCGGCAGTATCGGGGTAATACCCAGCTCCCTACAGACCCTTTCTATCCAGTCCCGGTGTTCATCAAGATAGATGTCACCGAAGACCATACCTTCCACACCACTGCGCTTCAGAGAAGATACCGCCTGCTTGAAAATCCGCTCATATAAGGACATATCTGGAGGCACGGTATATTGCGCCAGAGGAATCCCGATAGCCTGTGCCTGTCGTGAGATTAGGTGAGCCCTGGTCCCGTGAAAGGAGACCCGGCGAAACTCCCGCGATATAAAATTGACCAGATGGGTGACCTCATAACCCTGCTGCCGAGCACGGTAACAGGCGAAACAACTGTCCTTCCCCCCACTCCACGAAGCAACAACCTTCATAATATCTTTGCCTCCTTTATTTCTAGCACCACCCGGAAATTACACAGAAAAAGATAAGGACAAATACCTGAGTCACTTCGTTGATGGCACCATAGCTATCGCCGGTAAGTCCGCCAAACTTACCTCGTAAAAATAACGCCACCGCTAGCGCTACCAGCCAGACGGTAAACACCAGCACCAAACCAACCAACATCAGTCCCAAGCCCCTAATGGCAAACAGTCCCACAGCCGCAACCAGTGCTATTAAAGTCGCCAGAACAAGCTTGCGCCAGCCTGCCTGCTCCTTGAAAGACACACCCAAGCCTGCAGGTTTGGCGTAAGGGAAGGCAAATATGGCATAGACCATAGACCACCGTCCGAGCGTAGGCATGAGAATAAGCGCTATCAGCCGATAGGGCTCAGATATGCTGCTGAGGGAAACATAGAACAGCAGTAACAGGCAAAAGGCACCAGCAACACCGAACCCTCCGACACGGCTATCGCTCATTATCCGCCACCGTTCCTCGGGCATCTTCCGCGCAAGTAACCCATCACAGGTATCAATAAATCCGTCAACATGCAGAGCTCCGGTGAGGACTACCAGAACTATTATTATCACGGCATTGCCCACAGCAACGGGCAAAACGAAACCAAGCAGCCAATCAACACCAGCGAGGATAGCTCCCAGAAAAAGCCCGACCAGGGGGAAATACCCCTGTGAAGCACCTAACTCCTCAGCGTTGATTTGGCGCCCTTTTGGAATCGGGAATATCGTCAAGAACTGTAATGCTGCCAGCAATTTCAATCCTTACTCCAGCTTCTCCGAGACACCGGCATCAGCAAAGGTAGCCATCTCGGCTAAAACTTTTGCCGCTGCCTCAACTATAGAAATAGCCAACGCCGCCCCGGTACCTTCTCCCAAACGCATCTCCAGGTCAAGAACCGGCTTGAGTCCAAGGTAATCCAGCATCACCCTGTGCCCCGGCTCTGATGATAAATGACCGGCAATGATATAATCCCTCACTCGGGGACAAAGCCCATTGGCGAGCAGGGCTGCTGCTCCAGCGACAAAACCGTCAACGACCACCGGTATGGAATGTGCCGCTGCACCGAGGATAGCCCCGGCAAGCCCACCAATCTCAAAGCCCCCCACCTTGGACAGAACATCAATGGCATCCCCGGGGTCAGGTTTATTCAGAGCAAGTGCTGTTTCAATTACTCTGACCTTTAATTTTAATTGCTCGTCCCCGACACCGGTGCCTCTACCCGTCACCTCAACTACCCTCTTCCCGGTGATGGCAGCGCATATGGCAGCACTCGGGGTAGTATTACCGATTCCCATGTCCCCTACACCTACAATATCCAGTCCCTTAGCCACCTCATCCTGTATCACTTCAATACCTGACTCCACAGCCCGCACTGCCTTTTCCCGACTCATAGCGGCTCCCTTGACCATATCAGCCGTGCCCGGGGCTATCTTCCTGGAAACAAGCAGGGGATGGGGGTCAAGATTCGCTGATACTCCCATATCCACAACCACCACACGGGCACCGATATGCCGGGCAAGCACATTGATGGCAGCACCACCCTTTAAGAAATTGTCTATCATCTGAGCAGTAACCTCCTGAGGGTAGGCACTCACTCCTTCAGCGACAACACCGTGGTCGCCGACCATGGTCAAGATAGCTTTGTGCTCAATACGAGGCACTTTTTGCCTCATGATGCCGGCTATCTTAACCGAAAGCTCCTCTAACCTCCCCAGGCTGCCACGTGGCTTGGTTAACACAGCCTGTCTGGCTCGGGCTTTAGCCATCGCCCCTTCATCCAGAGGCTTTATCATTCTAATTGTGTTGTTTAACA
>CAYRNL010000047.1:2742-6661 GCA_964425705.1 uncultured Dehalococcoidales bacterium | reverse complement strand
TCAATGTAGCTGGGGGCTGTCTTGGGGGTGGTGCCCCGTTTTACCTGATGGTAATAGGCGTAGGTCATCGGCTCACCTTCTTTAATTACATCCGCTCCTACCAGTTCGCCAACAAAAATGGTATGGGTTCCTACATCTACTTGTTGAATTACCCTGGCTTCCAGGTAGGCGAGGGCATTATCGGTAACTACCGGTGCTTGAGTTTCGCCAATTTTATAGTTAATACCTTCAAGCTTATCTGTGTCTCTACCCGACTTAAAACCAAAATGCCCGATGAAAGAAAGGGGGGTATCTTTAGAGAGAACCGAAACCGTCAGCACCTTGCTTTCGGCGATAAACTCATGAGTTAAATTGTTTCTGTTGATGCTTACGGCAATAGTTGGTGGTTCAGAGGTTATTTGAATCACGGTGTTGGCAATCTGCCCGTTAAACCTGTCTCCCTTTTTAGAGCAGACAATGTACAGACCATACCCCAGTTTATACAAAGCCTTAAGATTCATATTCTGCTCCTATTCAGTCTTATTTTAATAATAATTACTATTATTAATTAATATAGCATACTTGTCAAGAGCATAGATTTCTGAATCTGTTTTTAAACTCCCGTGGTTTAATTCACATAAGCTCCTTTTCGCTGGTTTCTACCGCCCGCTGCAGTTCAGCACCGAGCAGTGGCGGTAGTCCCTCAATATCCACTCTGAGAAAACCTCTGACTATGGTTGCGGTAGCCTCATCTCGAGTCAATCCCCGCGACATCAGATACTCCACTTCTTCCTCGGCAATCTTACCTATTGCCGCTTCATGAGATAGGTCTATGCCAGCCAGTGTCCCCTTTAGCTCCGGTATGGCGTGAATTATGCCCTTTCCTTCCAGGATTAGTCCGCGGCACTCAAGGTGTCCTTTGACTTCGGGGGCATTACCTTCAATATAACCACGGGCAGTAATGTTACCCCCGGTGGTAATGGCTCGTGATATTATCTCTGTCCTGGCTTTTGGAGCCTCAAGGAAAACTCTGGAGCCAACATCCATGTCGGAACCGGGAGCGGCAACCAGTATGCTGTTAAACCTTACCGTAGCATTTTCCCCGACACACCGGGCAGTAGGGTAGGTCTGTACGGACTGGACTGGCTTCATAATCACGTAGTTACTCAGGAAAAGCCCGTCTTCTTCAACAATAACCCCGGTGCGGGGGCGAACCGCTATCTCCGGGTTCCAGTTGTGTATCATGGTGAAGGTAACCTTAGCTCCCCGCTTAATGTAGAACTCGGAAACCCCGAGGTGCAGTCCTGGTTCCTCGCCAAAGGCAGTGGTGCACCCGGTAATAATATGGAGTTCAGAGCCTTCCTCGGCGATAATGATGTTATGCACATTCTGGGCTAGTTGTGCTTTTGCCAGGTAAAGACAGGCTTGAACCGGGTAGATGGTCTTGCTGTTGGGCAAGGCTCTAATGAAATAGCCATTGCTCTGGCTGAGCTCCACATGAGCGGTAAATTTATCAGTGTCCACAGATACTGCCTGCCACCAGTAGTCTGACAGCCAGTCATACTTTTCCAGAGCCTGACTGGCAGCCATTATTTCTATTCCCTCTTGCTGGCTGGAACTATGGACTGGTGTGTTATCCATCTGGACGAAGGTGCCCGACCTCTGGCTGACATCATCTAAAACGATTCCTGCCCTCAGCATCTGCTCTTTGGCTTGGGTAGGAAGTTGTGACGGGTCAGCCTGGTAGGGCTGCTCCTCCGCCGAGCTAGCATAGGTATTTAAATCTATATCCTTACCAAGGGCTGCTGGCTTAGCTGCAGCTGCTTTGGCTTTATCTTTGTATGTCCGGGAAGGTTTTATCTTGTCATGCACTTGGCACACTCCTCATAACCCTTTTCCTTAATGGTTGCCAGAATCTCATGGGGGTCACCCTGGCAGATTATCCTGCCGTCCAGCATTATATAGCCGGTACGGGCATTAACATAGTTTAGAATATGACCGGTATGGGTTATAATAAGCCCCATACACTTTCGCATGCGTATCGGGCAGTCTTTTTCCAGCAGCCTATTTATCAGCTCACCAATCAGGGCGATACTTACCAGGTCAACACCTGACTCTGGCTCATCCAGTAAGGTTAGCTCTGGTTTTTGAGCCAGTAGCTGCGTTAGCTCCGAGCGTTTTATTTCACCACCAGAAAAGCCGTAGTTTATTTCCCTATCCAGAAACTCGGTCATATCGGCTTCCGTTGCCAGCCGGTCTATGGTTGCCTCAGCCTCCTTATTTTTCAGAGAGGCACGGAGCATATCGCGCGTCTTTACCCCGCGAACTACCGGGGGACGCTGAAAGGACATACCAACTCCCAAACGGGCTCTCTCATCCAAGGGTAATCTGGTTATATCCTTACCCTTAAAAATGATGTTGCCCTTGGTTACCTGATACCGGGGCAAGCCCATTATTGCCATAAGGAGAGTGGTTTTGCCACTGCCGTTAGGACCGAAGAGAACATGGGTCTCGCCGGTACCCATACTCAAATTTATATCCTGTAGAATTTTCTTGCCTTCTACCGATACATTTAGTTGTTTAATCTCCAGCATAATTTCTACCTCCAAAGTCCCCAATATTCATCAAACACCATCCAGGGAGGGACGTTCTTTCGTGACAAACCAACCTGCCGGGTCACTAAGATATTCGTAATAGTCGAGCAAGACTAGATGGTGTTCCCGCTCCTCAGCAGCCAGTAGTTCGTAAAAGTCTTTCTCAGCACCATAGGCAACATTTCTGGCCTGGTTTTTGTAGAAATCAAGGGTCTTATTCTCCATCTCCATAGCTGTTTTTACTGCGGCAAGCTCAGTAGCGAGCGCCTTTACATCGGCACCAATTTCCTCAGTTGCCTTGGCAAAGATAGTTCTCAGTCTTTTGCCTTTATCAGGCTTAAGATCAGTTACCGGCCAGGCCTTTTTACTGCTGATAGTCTGATATATCTCCTCAAATTTCTGTCGGTGAATGTCTTCCTCAGCAGCTAGCGACGCCATTAATTTCTTGCCCAATTCGTTACCACTTTCACGACTAGCCTTCAGGTAATACTTCTTGCCATCAACCTCCATCTGGATGGCGATTTTGAGTGCTTCCAGGGTTTTATCCTGTTCAGTTGCCATGTTTATTCTCCAATCGTCTAAAGGTCTTGCTTCCCAGACCTTTAGACGCCCCATTTATATAAAAAGGGACGCCAACCATTATTTTGGTTGGCGTTCTAAGCACTCTAGCGAATACCTTCGTTGCTAGCTAACTCATAGTAATCTATTTCGTGGAGCAGTAATTTTACACAAAGCATAACTACCCCTCCAGCCCAGGATTTGCCGAGATTTCACCTGTATTAAGTTGTCAATATTGAGGAATTATACCGTACGTAGCATAAGTATAAGATAGGAACTCTTCATTGTCAAGTTTCTCTTAGTTTCTTGAGCTTCTATGGTTATGCATCTATATGATATACTGTCGTCAAGATAGCAATGTTAGGTCAACTGTCAACACACCTCCAAAAACAGATTGAAAAGGGTATCTCTATCCTGAAACAGGGAGGACTGGTTGCCTTTCCCACCGATACCGTCTATGGTCTGGGGGCTTGTGTTTATATTCAACAGGCAGTAGAACAACTTTACCAAGTAAAGCAACGACCGCGCAGTATGGCTCTGCCGCTGCTTCTGGCTGATACTTCCCAGATAAGTGAGGTAGCAGAACCGGTACCTGAGGTTGCCTGGCTCTTGATTAATAACTTCCTGCCTGGTGCACTGACATTAGTTCTGCCCAAGTCCAACTCGGTACCTGATATTATTACCGCTGGCGAAAAAACCGTAGCTGTTCGCATTCCAGCTCATCCTGTTCCAGTGGCTCTGGTTGAGGGTCTGGGGGCACCCATTGTGGGCACCAGCGCCAATCTAAG
>CAYRNL010000047.1:0-2642 GCA_964425705.1 uncultured Dehalococcoidales bacterium | reverse complement strand
GGCTCTGACCACAGAGGATTTGAACTCAAACAATTTGTTATGAAGCTGATTGCCCAAACCGGGCATAGCTACAAGGACTTTGGTAGCTATACTACTGATTCGGTAGACTACCCTGATATCGCCAAAAAAGTGGCTGAAGTGGTAGCCAGGGGTGAATTTACCTGCGGTATCTTGATTTGTGGTACCGGCATTGGAATGAGTATCGCCGCTAATAAGGTTAAAGGGATACGAGCTGCCCTCTGTCACGATGTTTTTAGTGCCTGCCGGGCCCGCCAGCACAATAATGCCAATATCCTCTGTTTAAGTGCCGAAGAGAAACAAAACATAGTGCCTGATATCTTGAATGCTTTTCTTACCTCTGAGTTTGAAGGTGGAAGACACCAGCGTAGAGTGGACAAGATAACAGAGATGGAAAGCTGACTTTCCTGACCTGCTACTTTTATGCTTGACAATAAATATAAACTATGCTAAGTTATGCATAATATGAACAGGGATAACACATTATTGCTTATTATTGTTAATATGCGGAAACGGTGAGTGGGTCCGTCTCCACGCAGGGGCCGTCCCCACAAGGGGCGGCTTTTTAATTATAAGCGAGGTAGGGATATAAAAGTATGAGAAGCGATGTTATTAAAAAAGGCATAGAACGAGCTCCACACCGGTCTCTATTACACGCTGTAGGTTGCACCCGAGCCGATATGGATAAACCCTTTATCGGTGTTATTACCAGTTTTACCGAAATTGTGCCGGGGCATATTCATCTACGGGATATCGTTGCGGCAGTTAAGGCAGGGGTGTGGAGTGGGGGAGGCGTTCCCTTTGAGGCTAATACTATCGCTGTATGCGATGGCATTGCTATGAACCATCCCGGTATGAAATTCAGCCTGCCCAGCCGGGAGCTGATAGCCGACTCAGCCGAGATTGTGGCTAGGGCTCATGCTTTTGACGCCCTGGTCTTTGTTCCCAATTGCGACAAGATAGTCCCCGGGATGCTTATGGCTGCGGTGAGGTTGAACGTGCCGGCTATATTTGTTAGCGGTGGCCCAATGTTGGCAGGGCGCTTGGGTGGCGACAATGGCATTAAGTCTGTTGATGTGAGCTCTATCTTTGAAGCAGTAGGTAGAGTAGCTAAAGGAGACATGAGTCAGGAAGAACTGGAAAAGCTGGAGGAAGTTGCCTGCCCCGGCTGCGGTAGCTGTTCAGGAATGTTTACTGCCAATACCATGAACTGCCTCACTGAAGCGATGGGAATGGGATTACCGGGTAACGGGACTATCCCGGCTGTTGATGCCGGGCGGATACGACTGGCTAAAGAGGCGGGACAGCAGGTTATGGAGCTTCTAGCCAACAATATTTGCCCCCGAGATATTGTGAATAAAGATTCCATTCGTAATGCCTTTACCGTTGATATGGCATTGGGGGGCAGCACCAACTCAGTGCTGCACCTTATGGCGATAGCCCACGAGGCAGAAGTTGACTTTCCTCTCCAGAAGATAAACGAGATAAGTGAGCGCACCCCTTATCTCTGCAAGCTAAGTCCAGCCGGTGCCCATCATATTGAAGATTTAGACCAGGCTGGTGGTATAACTGCGGTAATGAGAGAGTTGCAATCACTATTAAACCTTAAGGCAATGACAGTAACTGGAAAATCACTAGGAGAGAACATTACCAACGGAAGATTCGTAAATAGAGAAGTTATCCGTCCTATCACCAATCCTCATTCAACTACAGGAGGAATTGCTATACTATTTGGTAATCTAGCCCCCGATGGTGCCGTGGTAAAGAGAGGAGCGGTAATTCCCGAGATGCTGGTTCACAGAGGCACTGCCAGAGTTTTTGACAGTGAGGAAGAGGCTACAACTGCCATTATGAGTGGCAGTATTAAGTCGGGGGAAGTAGTGGTTATTCGTTACGAAGGTCCCAAGGGAGGACCGGGAATGAGAGAGATGCTCACCCCTACCTCTATATTGAGTGGTATGGGTATGGATAAGGAAGTCGTTCTCATTACTGATGGACGCTTCTCTGGAGCTACTCATGGCGCTGCTATTGGACATGTTTCTCCCGAGGCAGCTAGCTTGGGTCCCATTGCTGCTGTAACCAATGGTGACATAATCAAGATTGACATCCCGAATTACAAGCTTGAGGTAGAGCTCACTGACGAGGAGATAACCAGGCGTCTCGCCCAGTTGGCTCATTTTGAACCCAGGGTAAGAGCGGGCTATCTCCGATATTATGCAGAAAAGGTAAGTTCAGCCAGCACCGGAGCGGTGTTTAGTTACTAAAGGAGGGCTATTATGAAAATGACTGGTGCCCAGATTTTATGTGAAAGTCTAGCGGCCGAAGGAGTGGAGGTTATTTTTGGCTTCCCCGGTGGAGCCATCTTACCTCTGTACGATACCCTCTACCAGTATCCCCAGATCCGCCATATTCTGGTGCGTCATGAGCAGGGGGCAGCCCACGCTGCTGATGGCTATGCTAGAGCCACAGGAAAGGTAGGAGTATGTTTGGCTACCTCCGGTCCAGGAGCAACCAACCTGGTGACTGGCATTGCCAATGCTCACCTTGATTCGTCTCCAGTAATAGCTATAACTGGTCAGGTGCCTGGTCCTCTAATTGGTAAAGATGCTTTCCAGGAAATAGAC
>CAYRNL010000046.1:0-6662 GCA_964425705.1 uncultured Dehalococcoidales bacterium | reverse complement strand
GAGCTGGACAGAAGGGGCTTAGCGGCAGAGCTAGAGGTAGATGGCGGCATTAATGTCGAGGTTGCCCCGAGGGTAGTACAAGCCGGGGCTCGGGTGCTGGTAGCCGGAGCAGCGGTATTCAATTCCAAGCAGAGTGTGAAGGAAAACCTGGAGAAGATACGGGCTAGCTTGGGCTAGGAGCTAGCCTTTTGTTGGTTTTATGCTGGTTTCGCAGGCATCTGGTGCATAGATTGAGGCGTTTCGGTTGACCATCTATGAGGAGGGTAACCGGGTGGATATTAGGTAACCAGCGCCGATTGGTGCGGCGTTTGGAATGACTTACATTATGACCAAACTGGGGTGATTTTCCGCATAGATCACATTTCAATTTTTCTTCTCTCCTTGACTATCACACGAACTTGTTATAAACTTTGCCTACCAATATTAGCATACTCGGGCAAATTTGGCAAAGGTGGCTGTTTAGAAGGGGATTGAACGGGGCGACGCTCCGTGAACAAACAAATTAACAAGGACGGTATGAGATGAAGCAGGCTAAACCTGTTACCGGGCAAGACTTGAGAGAGATGCTATCTGCGGCTACTACGTGGCTGGAGAAGAGCGCCCCAGAGGTTGATGCTTTGAATGTTTTCCCGGTGCCTGATGGTGATACCGGGACTAATATGCTGCTTACCATGCGTTCCACAATAGAGGAAGCTTATCGCGCTCCTGACCGTAGTGCCTCGGCAGTGGCTCAGGCTATGTCCAGGGGGGCGCTAATGGGAGCCAGGGGTAATAGTGGCGTAATATTATCGCAGATTTGGTGTGGCTTGGCTCAGGGTTTGGTGGGAAAAGAGTCATTTAATGGTAGTGACTTTGCTGATGCCTTGCAACAATCAACGGCGATGGCATATAAGGGACTGAGTAATCCGGTGGAAGGGACTATTCTTACCGTAATCAAGGATGCCGCCGCCGCCGCCCAGGAACAGGCTAGCAGTGGTGATAATGACTTGACATCAGTTCTAGAGGCTACCGTTAGTGCTGCCAGAGAGTCGGTGGCTAATACCCCGAGCCTCCTGCCAGTATTGAGGGATGCCGGAGTGGTGGATGCCGGGGGACAGGGTCTGTTTATTATTCTGGAGGGTGCTCTCTACTATCTCAAGGGAGAGACTGAACAATTGCAGTTGCGTAAGCCCTGGATGATTGCCAGTAATGTACCGTTACCGGCAGGAGCACACCATATAGGAGTTACTGAAGAGGTACCATACGGATACTGCACTAACTTCCTGCTCCGAGGGCAGGGGCTCGACCCGGATAAACTTAGAACGAAACTGGCGAAGAAGGGGGAATCTCTGGTTGTGGTCGGTGATGACTCTACAATTAGAGTTCATATCCATACCTTAGACCCCGGCGAAATTCTGCGCTATGCAGCTTCGCTTGGTACTATGCATGAGATAAACATTCGTAATATGGATGAGCAGCACCAGGACTTTCTGGAAATGCAGAAGGAGAGGGAACTGGCGGTTGATGTGGCTACTGTTGCTGTCGCCGCTGGAGACGGGCTTACCGATATTTTTAAAAGCCTGGGAGTGACTGCTGTTGTTCCTGGTGGGCAGACGATGAATCCATCGACTAAAGATTTACTCCAGGCGGTAGAGTCAGCGGCTTCAGATAAGATTATCATTCTACCCAATAACAAAAATATAGTGCTTACCGCTAATCAGGTTCAGTCATTAACGACCAAGGCTATAAAAGTAGTGCCGACGAAGACAATTCCTCAGGGAATAGCTGCCCTCTTAGCCTTTGATTATGAAGCAGACTTTGAGACCAATGCTCAAAGTATGGAAGCGGCAAAATCGGCGGTAAGGTCTATTGAAATTACCCGAGCCACACGCCCTGTCCAGCTAGGCGGACTAAACATTAAGAAAAAGCAGGCTATCGGTTTGCTGGATGGTGACCTGGTGGCAGCAGGCGATAGTACTACCGATGCTCTTAACCAGGTGCTAGCCCGACTGGATTTGAGCAACAGTGAAGTAATTACCATTTATTATGGCAGTGATACTGAGTCAGCCGAAGTGGAGCAGGCTAGTGCCAGTATCCGCGAGCAGTATCCTCACCTTCAGGTTGAGGTGGTTCGGGGTGGTCAACCTCACTATAACTATATCGTTTCTGTAGAGTAGTAGGGGGGAGTTTCCTCATGGCGGTCAAGGTTATTACCGATAGCTTAGGAGATATTCCATCAAGCGTAGCTGAAAAACTGGGAATTACAGTAATCCCCATAAATGTTATCTTTGGTACCGAAGTTTTCCGAGATGGCGTGGACCTGACTACCGAACAGTTCTACGATAAGCTGATGCGCAGTAAGATTTTCCCGGCGACCACTATACCGCCGCTAAATACCTATATTGAACTGTTTAATAAAGCGGCTAAAGAGACCGACGAAATTCTGGTCATCACCATTTCCTCCAAACTTAGTAACGCTTATGAGGCATCGTTACAAACTGTGGAACTGATGGAGAAAAAATGCCGGGTGGAGGTAATTGATTCGCAGTGTGCGGTGATGGCGCAGGGGCTGATAGTAATCAGTGCGGCTAAGGCGGCTCAGGCTGGGGCTAGTCTGGACGAGGTGGTAGATATAACCCACCGAAATATCCCCCGGACGGAATTCCGTATGGTTTTTGATACTTTAGAATACCTTAAACGGGGTGGGCGTATTGGCAAGGCGCAGACTTTTGTGGGGTCAATGCTCAAGCTGCACCCCATTTTGGGCATAAGAGATGGTGAAGTTTATCCTTTCACCAGGGAACGCTCTCGGGCTAAGGCGATAGATTACTTGTATAACTTTGCTACCAGCTTTTCCCATATTGAGGAGATGGCGGTGGAGAATGCCACTACTCCTGATGAAGCCGATGAGCTGGTGGAGCGGCTTGATAATAAATTTCCTAAGGAGCATATCTACCGGTCAAAGGTAAGTCCAGTAATCGGTGCTCATGTTGGTCCCCATGTTCTAGGAGTGGCTGTGCTCGGAGATAAATAATAGCTATGACAGTTAAGATTGTAACTGATAGTGTCGCTGACCTACCACCTGAGGTGATTAGAGAGCTGGGGATTACCGTGATTCCGCTAAATGTTCGCTTTGGAGAAGAGGTCTACCGTGATGGCATTGACCTGACTGCTGACGAGTTCTACCACGAATTAGCGCATGGCAAAACCCTGCCCGTTACTTCAGTGCCATCGCCCAACACCTTTGCTCAGGCGTATAACAAGCTGGCTGAAGAGACCGATGAAATCCTGGTTATTGCTCTTACTTCTAAGCTCAGCGGTACCTATGAGGTGGCGTTACAAAGTGTGGGGTTAATGAAGAGGAAATGTCGGGTAGAAGTAATTGACTCGAAATCGGCAGTGATGGGAGAGGGTTTTGTTGTTATGAAGACAGCTAGAGCGGCTCAGGCGGGGGCTGGTCTTGATGAGCTAGTGGATTTAACTCGGAGCAACATTCCTCGGGTGGATTTCCGGGCCGCTTTCGATACTCTGGAGTATCTCAGGCGGGGTGGGCGTATTGGTCGAGCACAGGCTTTGCTGGGGTCAATGCTCAGGGTAAATCCCGTTATAACCCTGAGAAATGGAGTGGTTGAACCTGCTGGGAGAACGCGCTCCCGGGCTAAGGCGATAGACTACTTATATGATTTTGCTACAAGCTATTCCCATATTGAAGAGATGGCGGTAGAGGATGCTGCTTGCCCCGATGACGCCAATGAGCTAGTGGAACGACTCAGTTCTAAATTTCCCAGGGAGCGAATCTACCGCTCAAGGTCGACTCCGGTAATTGGCACGCATACCGGTCCTGGTCTCCTGCTAGTATCTGTGATGGGGGATAAATAACAGTTATGGTAGTTAAGATTGTTACTGATAGCGCTGCCGACCTTCCGACTCAACTGGCTCAACAATTAGGGATTACCGTGGTGCCAGTGTATTTGCGTTTCGGAGATGAGGTCTACCGGGACGGAGTGGATATAGGTGGGGATGAGTTTTACCAGAAATTGGTGGAGAGTCCTGTTCACCCCAGCACCTCGCAGCCGACACCGGAGGACTTTGCCAGTGTTTACAGGGAGCTATCAAAAGAGACCGATGAAATAGTCTCGGTTCATATTCCCCAAAAGTTGAGCGGCACCTATAACTCAGCGCTGCAGGGTAGGGAGCTAGCCGCTGCCAAGAGTCATGTTGAGGTGGTAGATTCATTTTCGGTATCTATGGGTTTAGGGTTAATAGTTATGGCTGCTGCCAGGTTAGCTCAGGCTGGTGCCAGTTTGCAGGGGGTGATGGAGGAGATAAAACAGGCTATTCCCCAGATACATCTGCTTGGTGTTTTTGATACCCTTAAATACCTGCTCTTAGGCGGGCGTATTAGCAAAGCCAAGGCAATAGTAGGGAGTGTGCTTAATGTAAAGCCTTTGATTACCATACGAGATGGTGAGCTTGTCCCTGCCGGGTTAGCTCGTACCCGTGCTAAAGGCGTAGAGCGTCTGTTTGATTTGGTTAAAAATGCCTTAAATATTCAGGAAGTGGCTATCGTGCATAGCACTACCCCTGATGAAGCTAACTCGCTCAAGGAGCGTATAGCCTCAATCTTTGCCATAGAGCGAATTCATTTAGCCAGGCTGGGTCCGGGGCTGGGGGTTCACGGTGGTCCCGGTACCCTCATTCTGGCGTTAAGGGAGAAGATAAGCAGTGTTGTCCAGGAGGTCAGCGAAGGTGAGCACTTAAAGAAGGGGATTTCGCTACCTCCTTTACACCTGCCAAGACTAAGGTTTTCTTCCCTTTGATTATAGTCGTGCCGACTATGGAGGCGAAGTCTTGTCAATAAATGTCGAGCCTCTACGTAAGATTCTTGAGCTTGAGCATAAGAAGGGTTATCTGGATTCAGCGGTAATCGGGGGGTTGGATAAATTCCTCCATCGTTGGACTGAATCACTGCCCAGTCGTGACTTCCTCAAGCGATTCCGTAAGATTTACCCGGTTAAATTCAGCTATGCCTTACTGACTAAACAGCAGCGCAAACAGTGGGTAACTGATATGTTTAGCTTTTTAGCTGAGGTAGAAGGTGGGGGAGGGGAAAAAGTTGAAGCTAAAATGACCCCGCTACCTGGCCGACCGACTTCAAAGGCAAGAGTGCCAAGAACAGTAGTTACTCAATCTTTTGATTCGCCCATCACTGTTATCAGAGGGGTTAGCTCCAGTCTGGCAGCCAAGTTTAGTAAGCTGGGTATCAAGACAATCCGCGACCTGCTCTACTTCTTTCCCCATCGTCACCTTGATTACAGCCAGAGGAAATTTATCTCACAGCTTACCGAAGGGGAGGAGCAGACTGTTGTCGCCAACGTGTGGCAGGCGCAGGAGACCCGACCGGGTGGTAGAAGGAGCACCGAGGCTATTGTTGGTGACGAAACAGGTAACATCAGGGTGGTGTGGTTTAATAACCCTTACTTAGCCAAGACGCTGAAAACTAACATGCGTATAGTCCTCAGTGGTCGGGTAGGCTTGTTTAACGGGCGGCATGTGTTTGAGTCTCCAGAGTGGGAGCTGGTAGAGGCTAAAGAATTGATTCACACCGGGCGCCTGGTTCCCCTTTATTCTCTTACCCGTGGATTATACCCCCGACAGGTAAGGAAACTAATGAAAGAAGTGGTTGACCAGTGGGCGTGGCAGGTGGAGGATTTTTTGCCCGACGAGATAAAAGGGCATTGTAGTCTTCTGGGACTACCTGAAGCAATAAGCCAGGCTCATTACCCTGAGGACGAAGCGGCGAAGAATAGGGCGAGGGTTCGTCTGGCTTTTGATGAGCTGTTTCTCCTGCAACTGGGGGTACTGGGCCAGAAACGCAACTGGCAGGAAAGCCAGCCGGGGAACCCGTTGGCTATTGAAAAGCAGGCATTAGATACCTTTCTGGGGTCTGTGCCCTTTGAGCTGACTCAGGCTCAACACAGGGCGCTAGACGAGATATTAGCCGATTTACAGAAACCGAGACCAATGTCCCGATTGCTCCAGGGCGAGGTAGGTAGCGGTAAAACAGTGGTAGCTACGGCAGCCTTGCTTATGGCGGCGGCTAACGGCTATCAGGGGGCATTCATGGCGCCCACGGAAATCCTGGCGGGACAGCATTTCACCACTCTCTGCCAGATCTTCTCACGGGTGGGGCAGCAGGAGGAAAAGGAGGACTACCTGCGTAGTTATCAGGGGCTTTTATCCCGTCCGCTCACTATAGCCCTGCTCATTGGCGACATCAAAGGGACTCAAAAACAGGAACTCCAGCGGCGTATCCTGGACGGAGATATAGATATTGTCATCGGCACCCACGCTCTTATTCAGAAGGAAGTTGAATTTCACCAGTTAGGCTTGGCGGTAATTGATGAGCAGCACCGCTTTGGGGTTGCCCAGCGCTCTGCCCTGCGACAGAAGGGGTTCAGTCCTCATATACTGGTAATGACGGCGACGCCTATCCCGCGAACTTTAGCCCTGACTCTATACGGTGACCTTGATTTATCGGTTATAGATGAACTGCCTCCGGGGAGACAGGTGGTGAAAACTAAGTGGGTCAAGCCGGTGCAGAGAGATAGCGCTTACGCCTTTTTGAGTCGTCAGGTGGCTGAGAGTCGTCAGGCGTTTATTATCTGCCCCCTGGTTGAGGA
>CAYRNL010000045.1:0-6667 GCA_964425705.1 uncultured Dehalococcoidales bacterium | reverse complement strand
CCCGTCCACTTGGAGATTAGCTGGGCAATATCCTCCTCATCCACCACGCTATCAATTTTCTCACGCTTAAGCCAGCCGCTCTTCGCCCGGTTATAATCTTCCTCCAGACGTAACCTTTCACTCTTGAGTTGAGTGGCGCGTTCATAATCCTGCCGCTGTGAGACAGCTTCCTCCTCGTTGGCCAACTGTTTAAGGCGCTGTTCCAGTGATTTGACCTCCGGTGGGGCACTCTCAGTATCAATACGCAATTTGCTGGCGGCCTCATCAATGAGGTCAATAGCCTTATCCGGTAAAAATCTATCAGAAATATATCGCTTACTCAGTTTAGCTGCTGCCTCCAGTGCCTGGTCACTGATTTTAATCTTGTGGTGGGCTTCATACCGGGGACGAAGTCCATGAAGCATCTCAATAGTATTCTCAACACTGGGTTCGCCAACAAACACCGGCTGGAGACGCCGCTCCAGAGCCCTGTCCTTCTCAATAAACTTGCGGTATTCATCCAGAGTGGTGGCGCCAATAGTCTGTAACTCTCCATGAGCCAGAGCCGGCTTGAGCATATTTCCGGCATCAATAGCCCCCTCAGCCGCTCCAGCCCCAACTACATTGTGAATCTCATCAATGAACAATATAACCTCACCCTGGGACTGCCGGACCTCATCCATTACTGCTTTAAGTCGCTCTTCAAACTCGCCGCGGAATTTGCTCCCGGCAACCAGAGCTCCCATATCCAGAGCCACCACCTTGCGCCCTTTAAGAGAATCGGGAACATCGTCAGCAGCTATCTTTTGAGCCAGCCCCTCGGCGATAGCTGTTTTGCCGACTCCGGCATCGCCGATAATCACCGGATTATTCTTGGTGCGCCGGCTAAGTATCTGCATCACCCGCTTAATCTCATCCTCCCGGCCGATAACCGGGTCAAGCCTATCCTGGCGGGCTAATTCAGTCAGGTCCCGACCATACTTTTCCAGGGAACGATACTTACTCTCCGCCCTGGCATCAGTAACCCGGTGTCCACCCCGCAGCTTCTGAAGGGCAGAGTAAATCTTCTCCTGGTCAATACCAAAACGGCGAAGAATTCTGGCAGACTCACTTCTACTTTCCCCTGCCATAGCAATCAGCAGGTGCTCGGTACCAATAAACTCATCTTTGAGTCTATCTGCCTCATCGCCTGCCATCTTTAATAGCTGGGCAATGCGCGGAGTAGCATAAATCTGCGCCGCCTCATAAGCCACCTTGGGAGACTTCTCCAGCGTGGCTGCTACCTCCCGTTTCACCGCCTCAACATCAGCTCCAAGCTCTTTTAGGATGTCGCCGACCAGTCCCTTCTCCTGAAAGAGCAGTGCCATTAGAATATGCTCCACATCCCACTGGCTGTGGTGATACTGGCGAACCAATTCCTGAGAAGCAGCCAGCGCTTCCTGGGCTTGCTCCGTAAATTTCTCCTGCTGCATAATTTATTCACCTCCTGTTAAGCGTCTTACCTCTGACCCTAACTCCTCTATCTGATTTTGCATCTCATTCATACGCTTTGCCATGCGTAAAAATACCTCCACTCCCGCCAGGTTAATGCCGAGGTCGTCCATCAAGGTCTTCACCTTACGGAGCAGAGCTATATCTCGCTCGGAATACAAACGGATATTACCCCTTGACCGGGATGGCTCAACTACGCCAATCCTCTCATAATAGCGCAATGTATGAACCTGCACACCGACCATCCTGGCAGCTATGCTTATTACAAAACGGGGTTCATCATTATCTATATCCATGACCACCTCCAACTTTAACTGTCAGGTCTTAACTGTCTGAGCCGTTCAAATAATTTCTTTTCTTCTGCTGACAGCTTCTCGGGCAATACAATGTTGGTCTTTACCATCAGGTCACCCCGGGAGGACTTGCCCAGGTGAGGCATACCTCTCCCGGAAATACGGAATACCTTTCCACTCTGAGTCTCTGGCGGGACCTTCAGGGCTAGTTTACCATCCAAACCCGGTACCTGAACCTCCCCACCCAGCATCGCCACCGTTAACGGAACGGTCACCACCACATACAGGTCATCGCCCTTTCGCTCAAATAACCGGTGGGGCTTAACTGATGTTACCAGGTACAGGTCACCATTGGTTCCACCAGGTCCCGGCTCTCCTTTGCCGGCAATGCGAACCCGGGACCTGTCTCTAACGCCGGGTGGTATCTTCACCTCCAGACGCTTAATCCGGGATATTACTCCAGTACCCCGACATACTGAGCAGGGCACGTTTTGTATATACCCGGTTCCCTGACAGGTAGAGCAGGGTTCTCGGCTCTCCAGAGCGATGGTGCGTTTGGTGCCGTAGTAGGCCTCTTCCAGAGTGACTTCAACCGGATGTTCTATATCCCGCCCCCGTCGGGGTCTAGCTCGCTGAGTCCGAAATCTACCTCCCAATAACTCGTCAAACAAGCTACCTAAATCAGCTTCCTCAAAACGGAAGCCGGTGCTACCTCGACTGAAATCCCGGAACGGTGGCTGTTTGTATCCCGCCTGGGCAAACTGGTCAGCATACTGCCACTGGTCACCAAACTGGTCATACTTTTGTCGGTTCTCCTTGTTGGCAAGAACCTCGTAAGCCTCGTTTATTTCCTTAAACCTGGCTTCAGCCGACTTGTCGCCGGGATTGACATCAGGGTGATATTTACGCGCCAGCCGCCGGTAAGCCTGCTTTAGCTCCCGCTCGCTGGCATTGCGGCTCACCCCCAATATGCCGTAATAATCCTTATCTGCCATCTTTTTCCACCGTAAATATTATAGATTGTTTCAAAACACCTGTCAATATTGGACTAAATTTCCTAGTAAAAATTTTTAATATACTTGACAAATTTGTGTCAATGATATTATATTATGCCAAGAAAACTTGACAACCAATCTACTTATTGACAAACTAATGTCTGAAGCGTATAATTATCTGCTGATACTTAATCAGCTACTGTACCTTCCCCAGATAAATCCAGTGTGAGGATACTTTTAGATTGAATCCTTAGAGGTTTCGTTCCCCTTATGCCGAAGTATATATTTGTTACTGGTGGTGTAGTTAGCTCAGTGGGCAAAGGCATCACTGTCGCTTCTATCGGCACCATCCTGAAAAGTCGCCAAATCAGCGTGACGGCGCAGAAACTGGACCCCTATATTAATGTAGACCCGGGAACACTGTCACCTTACCAGCATGGTGAGGTATTCGTTACCCAGGATGGCGCTGAGACTGACCTTGATTTGGGCAACTATGAGCGTTTCATTGATGTCAATCTTACCGCTGAATCCAATGTTACCTCGGGTCAGATTTACCGTGATGTTATTGCCAAGGAAAGGCGGGGGGATTTTCTCGGAGGTACCATTCAGGTAGTGCCTCACATTACCACAGAGATAAAGGAAAGGTTTAAAAAGCTAGCCGAGAAATCCCAAGCGGATGTAATCATTATAGAAGTAGGCGGTACCGTAGGTGATATTGAGGGACAACCTTTCCTGGAAGCCATCAGACAGATGAGAAACGATGTCGGGCGGGGCAACGTGCTCTATGTTCATGTTACCCTCCTTCCCTACCTCACCTCCACCCTTGAGCTAAAGACCAAGCCTACCCAGCACAGCGTCAACGAGCTCAGACGCATGGGTATTCAACCTGATATCATTATCTGCCGCAGTGACTACCCCATACCAGAAGGAACCAGAGATAAAATATCCCTGTTCTGTGATGTTAACAAAGAGGCAGTCATTCCCCTGACTACGGTATCCTCCATCTATGAAGTACCGTTAATTTTAGAGGAAGAAAAACTGGGGCAACTTATCGTGGACAAACTTGACCTCAAGGCTCAACTGACCGACTTGAGCCAGTGGCGGGAGTTGGTCGCCAGACTTAAAGCACCCCTTGAGCCGATTACTATTGCTCTGGTGGGCAAATATACCGAATTGCAGGATGCCTACTACTCAGTTCGCGAGGCATTGCGCCATGCTGCCCTGTACCATAATAGAGACCTTAACCTGCTCTGGGTGAATTCAGAAGATTTAGAAAGGGATGGCTGTGATACCTGGCTGCGCTCTGCCCAGGGTATTATCGTTCCCGGTGGCTTTGGCCTTAGAGGAGTAGAGGGCATGATAAGAGCCGCCAACTACGCCCGAAACAATGAAATTCCCTACCTGGGATTGTGCCTGGGGTTGCAGGTGATGGTAATTGAGTTTGCCCGCTACGTCTTGGGCTCGGAGGAATCAAATTCCGCTGAGTTTGATGCCGCCACCCCCTACCCGGTAATTGACCTCCTCCCCGAACAGAAGACAATAGAAAACAAGGGGGGCACTATGCGCCTGGGTAACTACCCCTGTCAACTGGTTGAAGGTACCCGTGCCGCTAAGGCTTACGGGCAGAGCCTGGTTCATGAGCGACACAGACATCGCTACGAGTTTAATAATGACTTCCGCACTCCATTACAAGAAGCAGGAATGGTCTATGGCGGACTATCCCCTGACGGCAAACTGGTAGAAATTTGTGAGCTAGCCAACCATCCTTGGATGGTTAGTTGCCAGTTCCATCCAGAGTTTAACTCCCGTCTCAGTCGCCCTCACCCCTTGTTCCACGATTTCATCAATGCCGCTAAAGATGTATTACGAGAAGGAGCCCAACCACCACTACCCCTTCAATCATAGTTTATGGTAGAATACCACACCAGAAAGGAGAGGTTATATGCGTATATTCCTGGACACAGCTAATATTGACCAAATCAGAGAAGCTGTCAAGCTGGGCATCGTTAGTGGTGTTACCACCAACCCGAGTCTGGTATCCAAAGAGGCAGTAGCCGATTATGAAGCCACCGCCAAAGAAATCTGCTCCATTGTCCCCGGACCTGTCTCGGTGGAAGTGTTGGTGGAAGGGGCTCAAGACATGATTGAACAGGCACGAAAAATCTCTACCTGGGCACCCAATGTAGCGGTTAAAATCCCAGCCACCACTGCCGGACTGGAGGCAACATCAGTCCTGGCTAAAGACAAGATAAAGGTAAACTTCACTCTGTGCTTCTCGCTGAATCAAGCTCTCCTCGGGGCACTAGCTGGCGCCACTTATGTCAGTCCCTTTGTTGGTCGGCTTGATGACATCGGGCAAGATGGTATGATGCTCGTCAAGGACATTGTTGATGTCTTCCAGCACTACCAATTGCCCACCCAGGTGATTGCTTCCAGCATCCGTCACCCCATGCACTGTGTAACAGCGGCTAAGTTCGGAGCTCATATTGCTACCGTTCCTTATAAGGTATTAATGCAGATGATGCAACATCCGCTTACTGATATCGGCGTTGCCCGCTTCCTTTCTGACTGGCAACGCATTTCCCATAAATAGACAAGCGCCATGGGGGCTTCAAAATAACCACAGGGAGACATACACAATGAACATTGCTGAGCTAGAAACCAAAAACAGGGATGAGCTCATTGAACTGGCTAGGGAGACAGGTATCTCCAACTATGCCAGTCTCAGGAAACAAGACCTTATCATGCGTCTGCTTGAGGCATATACCCAGCAACAGGGTAATATCTTCGGCAGTGGTATTCTGGATATTATGAATGACGGGTATGGTTTTCTCAGACAGGATACCCTGTTACCCAGCCCAGCCGATATCTATATATCCCAGTCCCAAATTCACCGCTTTGGTCTGCACACCGGTGATATGGTGGCTGGTCAGAGCCGAGCCCCCAAAAGTGGCGAAAAATACTATAGCCTGCTCCGGGTGGAAGCAATCAACGACATCAATCCCGAGCTTGCCAAACGCCGACCCTATTTCACCTCACTTACCCCTACCTTTCCCGACAAGCTAATTAACCTGGAGACATCAGCCAGTAACCTGTCCACCCGACTGATAAACCTCATTGCTCCTATCGGGCGAGGACAGCGAGGCTTAATCGTGTCACCACCCAAGGCAGGCAAGACAATACTGCTCAAATCCATAGCCAATGCCACTACCTCCAATTATAATGACATTCACCTGATGGTATGCCTTATCGGGGAGCGACCCGAAGAGGTTACTGATATGAAGCGCTCGGTCAAGGGCGAAGTGATAAGCGCCACCTTTGATGAGCCGCCAGAGAATCAAACCCGGGTTGCCGATTTAGCCCTGGAGAGAGCCAAACGTATGGTGGAAGGTGGTAAGGATGTGTTCATTCTTCTTGACGGCATAACCCGTCTCACCCGCTCCTACAACCTGTCCGTTCCCCCCAGCGGGCGTACCCTTTCTGGCGGTATTGACCCCGCTGCCCTCCACCCCGCCAAGCGTTTCTTTGGTGCTGCCCGCAATTTGGATGAGGGTGGTAGCCTGACTATCATCGCCACCTGCCTTGTTGACACCGGTTCCCGTATGGATGACCTTATCTACGAGGAGTTCAAGGGGACGGGCAATATGGAACTTCATCTCGACCGCCGACTGTCCGAACGCCGCATCTTCCCAGCTATTGATATGCAGCGCAGTAGCACCAGACGAGAAGAACTACTTCTGGATGAAACCACGGTAAAGCAGGTATGGCTGCTGCGGCGCATGGTATCTATGGTTTCTGCTGATTCCACCAACTTTACCGAAGCTACCGAGCGAGTTCTGGACCGACTGAGCAAGACAAAGACCAATGCTGAATTTCTGGCTAGCCTGAGCCGAGAAATAGAGCAAAAAT
>CAYRNL010000044.1:0-6677 GCA_964425705.1 uncultured Dehalococcoidales bacterium | reverse complement strand
GCCCCTCTTAAACACCCTTTCTTATCTAAATGACTTAGTTGTATAATCGTAAAGAGTGGTTAAAAATTTATCTTCTGGGGGTGGTAAAATGAAGCTGAGCGAATATTTTGAGAAGACAAGGGGTCGAGGGGTGCTGGCGACAGCCGATGTCACGGGTAAAGTAGATATAGCCGTCTATGCCCGACCTCATTTCACCGCTGAAGACGACATCGCTTTCATTATGGGCGACCGTTTAACTCACAAGAACCTTCAGTCAAACCCCAATGCCGCCTATCTTTTCATGGAGTCAGGGGAGCGTTTTGTCGGCAGGAGACTTTACCTGACTAAAACGAGTGAAGATGAGGAATTGATTAAGACCTTAGAGCGACGCAAATATGCATCGTGTGAAGAGGATAGAGGCCGTATAAGATATGTCGTCCATTTTCACATTGATAAGGTTTTACCACTGGTAGGGTCGGGCGATTAATTATTGTCGGATTATATAAACGCAAACTTTTCTACCTCACCCCCTTAATTCTCCTCTCCTAAACAGGGGAGGGGGATAAAGGGGATAGGGTTACTAAAAATAAAGGGTGAGGGGTTAATAAAACTCTCTCTCTTTTTCTTGGTAGACAATATCTATTTCAGGCTCAACAGGTATTCTTTTAACCAGCTTAGAGCAGTCTCGGCAGCACTTTGTTTGTTTTGCTCCCGGCTGCCATAAAAGTTGTGTTTCCGACTGTAGGTTCCCGCTTTATGAGATAAGCCAAGATAGAATAGCCCTAACGGTTTCCCAGAGGTATCACCGGAGGGTCCAGCAATGCCGGTATCAGTGATACATATATCTACAGCCAGTATTTTTCTACCACCCTGTGCCATCTCCTCGGCTACCTGATGGCTTACCGCACCGTATTTATTGATGGTCTCTTCCTTCACCCCGACCACTTTAATCTTGGTTTCATTACTATAGGCAGTAACTGACCCCTTATAGTAATCGGAACTACCGGGGATATCGGTTATCAGGTGCGATATTAGCCCACCGGTGGCTGATTCCACTGCCCCCAAGGTTAGCCCCTTCTGTCGAAGTAGAGTGCCTATCTCCTGTGCCAGGCTGTGCATAGCTTGATGTTATTATAATATGGTTGGCGGGCGTTTACCACAGTTAATTTTTTTTAATGGTCAGGTTTTTCACCAGGTTTTGGGGAAATTGCTAAAAATCTGATATAAAGGATTGCATCTTAAGCTTAATTGTGATATACTCTATTTAAACGAAGGTTGAGTAATTTGAAGTGGGTTTGACCCACTTTTTTGTTGGTGAAAATGCAGGGTTGGAGGTCTTAATCTAAGATGAAAAGTGACTTTCTACTCGCTATAACCCAACTCTCGGCTGAGAAAAATCTGCCTAAGGAGGTGGTGCTCTCTGCAGTAGAAGCAGCGCTGGTATCAGCTTATCGGAAAGATAATTTTGCTCCTAACCAGAATATTTCGGTTAAGATTAGTCCGTCTTCGGGCAAGGTTCAGGTGTGGGCTGAGAAAACCGTGGTTGAGACGCCCACAGATACACGCCGTGAGATATCACTGGATGAGGCGCGCCGACTAAAGCCCGATGTGCAGAGTGAAGAGGCCGTTATGGTGGAAGCCACTCCGCGTAATGCCGGACGTATTGCCGCCCAAACAGCCAAACAGGTTATCCTGCAGCGTCTCCACGAAGCAGAACACAGCGCCATATTTGAGGAATATGCTGGTAGAGAAGGTGATATTGTTACCGGGGTGGTGCAGCGTATTGAGCTTAAGCAGATATTCATTGATTTGGGTAGAACGGAGGCAGTACTACCATCAATTGAGCAGGTGCGTAATGAGAGGTACCGGGTAGGTCAAAGGCTCAGGGTCTACCTTCTAGAAGTAGTCCCCACCAGTAAAGGACCGCAGGTGGTGGTGTCGCGCTCCCACCCGGGTTTGCTTCATCGACTTTTTGAACTGGAGATTCCTGAGGTTTTTAACGGGACGGTAGAAATAAAATCGATTGCTCGTGAGGCTGGCTTTCGGAGTAAGGTAGCGGTAGCGGCACGCCAGGAAGGTATTGACCCCGTTGGTTGCTGTGTCGGATTGCGTGGCATCAGAATACAGAATATTGTGCGGGAGTTGAACGGCGAGAAGATAGATGTCGTTGTGTGGAGCCCGGATGCCTCTGCCTTTATCAGCAATGCACTTAGTCCGGCCCAGGTATTGGCTAGTGAGACGAATGAAGAGGAAAAGGCAGCTGTTGTGGTTGTTCCTGACCGTCAATTTTCCTTAGCTATTGGTAGGGAGGGTCAGAATGTCAGGCTGGCAGC
This sequence comes from uncultured Dehalococcoidales bacterium, assembly GCA_964425705.1. GTDB lineage: Bacteria > Chloroflexota > Dehalococcoidia > Dehalococcoidales > DATKVW01 > DATKVW01. Next base: position 4,365 of record CAYRNL010000044.1, on the reverse strand, counting down.
CAAGCTTACCGGGTGGCGAATTGATGTTAAGAATGCTTCGGTGGTTGAGGCGGAAAGACTAACCGAAGTCAAGCCGCCGGTTGAGGCGGAAGAAGAGGCTGTTGTTGGCGAGGAGCCTCTCGCTGAAATGCCAGCCATGGTGGCTACGGAGGCAACCGAGGAAGAAGCTGAGCCTGTGCCAGCTCTTGAAACGGCATTTGTTTCTCCGCCAGTGCCTGCAGTAGAAAAACCTCAGATTCGTTTTGCCGAGGATGTCTTAGTGTCTGGACCGACTAAGCCTGTGGTTAAGTCAAAAAAGAAGAAGAAGGACACCTATGGCAAGAAAGGAGCTGAGGACGGTATCAAAATCAGGAAAATGCATCGGCAAGAGGAAGTCCCTACTGATGAAGAAGAGTATGAGTATTAAGAAGCATGTACCACAGCGGACATGTGTAGCCTGTCGTAAGGTAAAAGTCAAGCGGGAGCTAATACGCTTGGTGTGTGTTCCTGATGGCAGTGTAGAGGTTGATACCGGTGGGAAAAAGGCGGGACGTGGTGCTTACTTATGCCAGACACAGGAATGCTGGACGATTGGTTTGAAGGGTGATCGGTTGGAGCATGCTTTGCGAACTACCCTTACCCGAGATAATCGGGAGCAGCTCATTAAATATGGAGATAGTTTTCCCCAAGGAGCCGGTTAGTGGTAAATAGTGATAAGGCAGATAATGTTTCGCAGTCAGCAGAGAATAAGACGAGTCAGGCTTCTTCGCCAGTGAAGGCGCGCTTGCTTAAGCTTCCCCCTGTGTTAAGCGTGAGGCAGTTAGCTGACCTGCTGCAGACTGATCCTATAAATATCATCAAACAGCTAATGAGAAATGGCATTATGGCTAATATTAATCAGGCTATTGACTATGCAGCAGCAGCAGCAGTGGTTACTGAGTTTGGTTACGAAGCGTATCTCCAGCCTCAGGCAACTCCAGGGTTAACTGCTGGTGAACTTAAGCGGCGTCAGCAGCTCCAGGGGGAGGAACCTAGAGGTCTAAAACCACGACCCCCAGTAGTTACCGTTATGGGGCATGTCAATCATGGTAAGACCAGGCTATTAGATGCTATTCGCCAGACCAATGTAATGGCTACTGAAGCTGGAGGTATCACTCAGCATATCGGTGCCTATCAGGTGGAAGTTAATGGTCAGAAGATTACCTTTTTGGATACCCCGGGTCATGAAGCCTTCACCGCCATGCGAGCTCACGGGGCACAGGTAACTGATATTACTATTCTGGTAGTAGCCGCCGATGATGGAGTGATGCCGCAGACGCTGGAAGCTATAGACCACGCTCGGGCGGCAGGGGTACCTATTGTGGTAGCTATTAATAAGATTGACAAGTCTGACGCTAATCCAGAGATGGTTAAGCAGCAACTGGCTGATGCTGGTTTGCTTATTGAGGAGTGGGGAGGCGAAGTCGTCTGTGTTGCCATTTCGGCTAAAGAGAAGCAAGGCATCTCCGAGCTGCTGGAAAACCTGCTGGTGGTAACCGAGATGGAAGACCTTAAAGCCAATCCTTCTCAACCAGCGGAAGCGGTGGTTGTTGAGGCTGGGCTGGATAAGACCAAGGGACCGCTGGCTACAGTGTTGGTCCGTAATGGAGTAATGAGACTTGGCGATACTATAGTGGTTGGTACCACCTGGGGCAGACTGAAGGCTATGTTTAATGGTGTGGGTAAGCGGGTGAGGAAGGCTGGACCGGCTACCCCGGTTCAAATCCTCGGCTTGGATAGCGTGCCTCAGGTAACTGATACGCTAATTGTTGTGCCCGGTGAGCGCCAGGCCCGGGCGTTGGTACAGAAGCATCAACAGGAGAGGGAACAGCGACCATTATCAACAAACCTTACCAATCTCTTTGACCAGATAAGCGCCGGGCAGGTAAAGGAGCTTGATATTGTCCTCAGGGCTGATGTTCAAGGTAGCATTGAACCGATAAGGAGTTCATTAGAGCAGTTGAGCACTGAGGAGGTCAAGGTTAGAGTTGTCCATAGCGGCACGGGTAATGTTACCGAGAGTGATGTTATGCTAGCTACTGCTTCTAAGGGACTTATTATTGCTTTCAATACTGGTTCGGAACCCGGGGCACGGCGGTCGGCTGATGTGGAGGGCGTGAATATCCGCTACTATGATGTGATTTACAATCTGGTAGATGATGTGGAGAAGGCATTGAAGGGAATGCTGGAGCCTTCTCAGGTTGAGATTGTTGAGGGACGGGCTGAGGTAAGGGCTATCTTCCCCAGAGGAAAGAGAGAAAAGGTAGCCGGTGTTTATGTCCTTGAGGGTAAGGTGACTCGGGGCGTCTCAGCCAGAGTACGGCGAGGAGAGCAAATGCTGTTTGAATCCGAAGTTAGCGGCTTGAGGCGCTTTAAGGATGATGTTAAGGAAGTGGTCGCTGGCTACGAGTGCGGGGTTGGCATCAAAGGCTTTAATGATTTTCAGGTTGGCGATATCTTAGAGTTTTTCCGGGTGGAAAGTAGGCGGTAGGTAGCTCTAAGGTGGATAGTTATGAGTCATCGGATTGAGCGAGTGAATAATCTCCTCCGCCAGGAAATCAGTGAATTACTTCGGCGCCAAGTCAAAGACCCACGACTTGGCAATTTTGTTGCTATAACCGAGGTCTATACCTCTCCCGACCTGAAATATGCTAAGGTGTTTGTCAGCTGTATTGGCGGTAAGGAAGAGAGGCAGGAGATACTATCGGCACTGACTGGTGCCTCAGGCTTTTTCCGTAATGAGTTGGCTCAGCGTCTGAGGTTACGCCATATTCCCGAGCTGAACTTTCAGTGGGATGATTCCATTGAGCGAGGAGCCCATCTCTTGGAGCTAATTGATACGGTAACGACAGATAGTAGCTCTGAGCAGCGTGAGGGTTAGGTTTGGATGGCATCCTGAATATTGATAAGCCCTGGGGAAAGACCTCTTTTAGCATTGTATCTCTGGTAAAACGGCTCACCGGTGAGCGGCGTGTTGGTCATGCCGGTAGCCTTGACCCAGCAGCTACCGGTGTTTTGCCGGTTTGCCTTGGTCGGGGGACGCGGGTTGTTGAGTTTTTGATGGAGGCGACCAAGGTTTATCGGACTCAAATTGAATTGGGTGTGACTACCGATACCTATGACGCCAGTGGTAATGTTGTCCAGAGAAGAGACCCGTCTGGGGTCAGCCAGAGACAGCTGGAATCAGCACTGGCTTCTTTCTGCGGTTTAATCCAGCAGACACCACCAATGTACAGTGCGGTGAGATACCATGGTAAGCACCTTTATGAGCTGGCGCGAGCCGGTATCGAGGTTGAGAGGAAAAGCCGACCGGCTAAGATACACCATATAGAGCTTATAGATTTTGCGCTACCGTTGGTCACCATAGAGGTGGTGTGCGGTAAAGGAACCTATATCCGCTCGCTGGCATATGAATTAGGGGAGCTGTTGGGTTGTGGGGCTAATTTGAAGAGCCTGGTCCGTTTGAAGTGTGGTCCTTTCCGTGTAGAGGATGCAGTATCGCTGCCTCAGTTTGAAGATGCTTTTCGCTGTGGCTACTGGCACCGCTTTGTTTATCCTATAGATGCTATCCTTTTACCCTGGGCGGCTATGATTGTTGGCGATGATACCGAGCGGATTATAAAAAGTGGGTGTCCCTTGTCAGGGTCGTCCTCTGCTGGAAATCACTGCCGGGTCTATACCCCTGATGGTTATTTTCTGGGCGTGCTCCGCTTTGATGTGGAGAAAGAGAAGTGGCAACCTGATAAGATTTTCCCCTCAGTGGCTGAATTTTAGTCTGACTCCTGCACTCCCCGGCAAGAGAAATACTAAAGGAGAGTCAAAGAGAGGCTTCGCCTCTCTTACACAACAAATTCCCCCTCTCCTTTGGCGAGAGGTATGAAAGGCAAAACTTTTGTATGCACCTTTCCTCTTAGTCGACTATAGTGACGGCTCAACTCTTCAACTTTAGCTTGGCAGGAAATAAGGTTTCTTCTGAAGATAATTGCAGCAATACATCTTGTTATATGCAATGAAAATATGGTAACAGCAATGGCTTCAATGTCACATTCTAGGCAAGTGTTACCTCTCATAACCCGCTCCGATGTAGAGTTCCAGCTCATGCCACCAATTAGCCCATTTACCTTCATTGCCTCTCCTCCTCCGACGCCTCATCCAGAGCCTGTCTTAACTCTCTTATGAAGTTCCTAACCGGTGATATAAAGTTATCCTCAGCCTCCATAAGCTGAATTATACGGCTGCCCACAATAACCCCATTGGCTATTCTAGCTACCCGCTTTGCTTGCTCTGGGGTGGATATGCCAAAGCCAACGCAGAGCGGTTGAGCAGCTACCTGCCTTACCTTGGCAA
>CAYRNL010000043.1:457-6749 GCA_964425705.1 uncultured Dehalococcoidales bacterium | reverse complement strand
GGTAAGCCGAGTGATACTATAGTTGTCGGTAGGCTGGGAGGAGTGGGGATTGCCTTTCTGCCCCGGCACGGGAGGGGGCACCACATCACCCCCACCGAGCTCCCGACGCGGGCTAACATCTATGCCCTGAAGTGGCTGGGGGTGGAGCATATCATCGCCGTTAACGCCGTGGGCAGCTTTAAGGAAGCCGTCAAGCCCGGCGATTTGCTCATCCCCGACCAGCTCATTGACCGCACCCGCAGCCGGGTTAACACCTTCTTCGGCGAGGGCATTGTCGCCCATATTCCCTTCGCCGACCCCTTCTGCCCCGTCTTGAGCCAGATTGTGTACCAGTCAGCGCAGCAAGCCGGAGCTACCGTCCATAAGGGCGGCACCTATGTCGTCATAGAAGGTCCCGCCTTCTCCACCAGGGCGGAATCCTTTTTATACCGTTCCTGGGGAGCCGATGTGGTCGGTATGACCGCTCTCCCCGAAGCCAAACTGGCACGGGAAGCGGAAATCTGCTACGCTAGTATCGCCTGCGTCAGCGACTATGATTGCTGGCATGAGGCTCATGACTCAGTCACCGTAGAGATTATTATAGATATATTGCACAAAAATGCGGATGTTGCCAAGAAAATCATCAAGCTGGCAGTAACCGAAATACCGGAGCAACGCAACTGCCCGTGTGCCTCGGCGCTCAATGCGGCTATCATTACTGCCCCGGAAAAGATACCGGCAGAGCAAAAGCAAAAACTCAATCTGCTGATAGGCAAATACTTAGCTTAAGGAGACAGCCAGAAACTTTATGCCCAGTATTGAATTTAACTGCCTGCCCACCATCATCGGGAGTATGCCCCACACCGACCCGTCCCAGGCATGCTCTCTAATTACGCACTACCTTAAAGACATCCCTGCCTGGCCGCAGTTGCCCCAGCGCTCCTTCCTGGAAAATATGTATGCCCAGTTCAGTCAGGGTTTCCCCGGCGTGGAGCTTAAGGAAAACAGCATCTATATAGACCGCTCTCAGGATTTGGATAAGCCTCTGGAAAAGCTTTATTCTGCCTATCTAAACAACGATGCCGATAAATACCCCATCAGCCCCGAATATGCGGCCGGTCTCCACGAATTTCTATCCCGGAAACAGCTGGCACCCCGTGCCGTTAAGGGGCAGATAACGGGACCGATTACCTGGGGGCTGACCGTCGCCGATGACAGTCGCCAACCCGTAATTTATGACGATGTCCTCGGTGATGCGGTAACCAAACTGCTGCGGTTAAAGGCAAGCTGGCAGGAAAAACAGCTAAGCCGGATTTGCCGGAATACCATTATCTTTGTTGACGAGCCGTATATGGCTGCCTTCGGCTCAGTGGGCATGACACTATCCAGGGAAAAGGTTATCAGCCTGCTGGAAGAGGTATTTAAAGGAATCAGCGGGCTTAAAGGCGTCCACTGCTGCGGCAACACCGACTGGTCAGTCCTGCTGAAAACCAGCGCTGACATCATCAGCTTTGACACTTACAACTATGCCCAATCGTTAACTCTCTATCCCAAAGAAATGAAGAAATTTCTGGACAGGGAAGGCACTATCGCCTGGGGGATTGTCCCCAACAATGAAGAGTCGCTGGGTGGGGAAACGGTATCCAGCCTCAAAGACCGCCTGGAGGAAGCCATGGCGCCCTTTACCCGAAATGGTATCCCCTTCCGGCAGTTGCTACGACAGGGGCTGCTCACCCCAAGCTGCGGACTGGCATCCCTGCCCACTGAAGAGGCAGCTACCCGTGTTCTGGAATTACTAACCGGGCTGTCGGCAATGCTGCGAAAACGGTATATTTAGCAGTAGACTGATAGAAAAATTGTATAAAGATTATTTATCTACCTCACCCCCTTAATCCCCCTCCCCTAAACAGGAGAGGGGGAGAAATGTTAGAAAAGAGGGACTAACGCCCCTCTTAGACACCCGTTAGTCTAACCCCCTCCAAAGGGAGGTGGCAGGAAAAGCTAAATTAGGTTATATTATGCACACAGAGAGATGAACAAGAAAAAAGGTAGCCATTCTCAAGCATCGGCGCAAGAGAAAGAAACTAGGGGAAAGAAGAAAGTCACAGCTTCAGGCTGAGAAATAAATGAAGCAAGTCTACCTGCTCACCGGACGACCCGGAACCGGAAAAACCAGCCTTATCCGGCAAGCCTTAGCCAGAATAAAAGCTAAAGCCGGCGGTTTCTACACCGAGGAAATACGCACTCGTGGGATAAGAGAAGGCTTCAGGCTGGTTACGCTGGATGGGCAGGAAACTGTACTGGCGCATGTCAGTATTAAAAGCCCGCACCGGGTAAGCAAGTACGGGGTTGATATTGACAGTCTGAATAAGGTAGGTGTTGCCGCACTGCAACGGGCAACCGAGGAGTGCGACTTAATAGTCATTGATGAAATTGGGAAGATGGAGCTTTTCTCCGCCAGCTTCAGGGAAGCTGTTTTACAGATAATTGACAGCAGGAAAAAGGTCCTCGGTACCATCATACTTAGCCCCAACCCGTGGGCAGATGCCATTAAGCCTAAGCCCCGGGTAAAGGTAATCACCGTAACCAGAACCAATCACCAGCAGGTGTTACAGGAGTTGCTGGACTGGCTGGAAGCTGACCAAGACTGAAATAGGAGGTTTTTGATTATGCTGATAAACATCGCTGCCCCAGGTAACCCCTGGGTAATCCTGATTGCTATTATCGCCTATCTCCTTGGTTCCTTTCCTTCCGCCTACTACATAACCAAGAGAATGATAGGCAAGGACATCAGGAGTGCCGGCTCGGGCAACATCGGAGCAATGAACGCCTACCGTCTCATCAAGATAAACAAATCAACCAAGATGGGCGCCATCGCCTTTCTACTAGCCTTAGTCGGTGATGTGGGAAAGGGTGTTTTGGCCATCTTTGTGGCTAAATGGCTGAGCTTCCTCGGCTATGACCTGCTACTGGCGTTAATCGTCAGCAGCGTTTTCGTAATCGTTGGCCATAACTATTCCTTTTTCTTCAAAGGTAAAGGAGGCGGCAGAGGCATATCCTCTCTGGCTGGAGTAGTCTTAGCTTTGAACCCACTGGCACTGCTACTCGGGCTGGTGACTTTCCTGCTGACCATCCTCGTAACTGAGTATGCGATGGGAGGCAGAATAAACTGGGGTAAGTTTTCCTCGGTATTCTCCGCACTCGGCTCTCAGATATTGGGAAGAGTGGTAGGACTGGCTCTTGCCCTGATTCCCATCTATTTCTTTGGTCCGGCGGTATTCTTCCCGGCACTGGCAGCTGACATTCTGGTACTAATCAAACATATTGAAAGAATAAGAGCCTATATTAGACAGTTACCGAGTAGAAAGCAGAGCGCAATTAAAGGAGTCGAGAGGTAATGCCACCGCTACCAGAATTAGTCCAAGCACTTCTCGCACCAAAAGCCTATCCTGACACTCCCCAGCAGATAGAGCTGGTGCAAACCCAGATGTCCTTTGTTTTTCTGACCGATAATTATGTATATAAAGTAAAAAAGCCGGTAAATCTGGGGTTTCTGGACTATACCACCCTGGAAAAGCGCCATTTTTTCTGCCAGAAGGAGGTTGAACTCAACCGGCGCCTCTGCCCTGATGTTTATCTGGGGGTAGTGCCCATAACCCGGGACAAGGGCGACTTCTTAATAGAAGGTCAGGGCGAGACTCTGGAGTACGCGGTAAAGATGCGCCGCCTTCCCCAGGCAGCAATGATGGATGTACTGCTGGCTAGTAACCAGGTATCAACGGCGATGATAACCAGTCTGGCACAGAAGCTGGCGGAATTTCACCAGACAGCAGATACCAACGAGACCATCAGCACCTTTGGTGACCTCCCCACCATCACCCAGAATACCGAAGAGAACTTCACTCAAACCGAAAAGTACATCGGCACCATTATCTCTCAAGACGCATATCAACGCATCAAGGTTTACACCGATAGCTTTATCAAGCAAAATACCCCTCTATTTCGTAAGCGAATTAGCTCAGGCAGGATAAGGGACTGCCACGGCGACCTCCATGCTGCCCATATCTGCTTTATTAATGGCGTCTGTATCTACGACTGCATAGAGTTTAACGACCGGTTTAGATACTGTGATGTTGCCTCGGAGGTTGCCTTTCTGGCGATGGACTTGGACCACCATGGACGGGCTGACCTGTCCCGTCTTTTCGCCAATAGTTATGTAGTTCAGAGCGGTGATAAGGAACTACTGGAGCTGCTCAATTTCTATAAGGGCTACCGGGCTTATGTCCGCGGCAAAGTGGAGAGCTTCAAGTATGACGACCCCTACATCTCAGATGAGGAAAAGACAAAGGTGTTAGCCGTTGCCAAGCGGTATTTTGAGCTTGCCGAATCGTATGTATAGAGCAGGGCAAAATAAGTTCGAGGAATGAAGATAGCGTTAGCATATAAGGAGTTAGCAGATTGAAAGAGTCGTTTGCCAAATTCATAGAAGCCGAGTTGGGGTCTGGTTTTTTACTTATTGCCTGCGGGCTTCCCGGCACCTGGAAAACAGAGACCACTGAGGAGGTATCAAAGATTAAGGGCTACCCCATCCTTCGCACTGACCTGATTAGAAAAGAGGTCCTGAAAAATGAGGATATTTTCGATGAGAAGGTCGCCTCCAATATGGATAAACGGACTATGGTCTATGACGAGATGTTCCGACAGGCAGATGAGAATCTAGACAAGGGTGACGGAGTGATACTGGATGCCACCTTTGTCACTCAGTCGTTACGGAAACGGGCTGCGGCCATAGCCGCTAAGCACGATAAGACGTTTGTCATCCTGCAAACGGACTGTCCCCAAGAGGTAGCCATCAGGCGAATACTAGAACGAACTAAAGAGAATTATGTCTCTAACGCACTGACCGAACAAGCCTACCTCAACAACAAAAAGAGGTTTGAAGCCGTGGACCTGAAAGGTTTGACAGACCTGTATCCGAGCCTTGATATCATTCACCTGATAGTTGATACCCGATACGACCCACCTGAAGACTGGTATATCGTCGGCATGGAAAAAGGATGACACAGGGCTGACGAATGAAAATAGATTTACACATCCATACCAAGACCTGCTCCGATGGCAATCTCTCTATTGAAGAGGTTTTCCGAGAGGCGAAAAGAAGAAATATCGATGTAATGTCGATAACCGACCATGATTCTATAGACTGCCAGGAAAGAGCAATCGCCCTGGCTAGAGAGTATGGTATAGCGTATATTCCCGGGGTAGAACTGAATGTGACATTCCAGTATCCTGATAGCAAATCCATTTCCCTGGATTTTCTGGGATACCAATATGATATAAATAATCAAGAGCTAAGAAATAAACTTCAAATAATAAAAGAGCACAGAGAAGCTAGAGCACTTCAAATCTTGGAGAGATTGAATGTTGAGCTGAATAAAGAGGATAAAGAAGGACTTACTGAGGAAGACATCAAGAATATACAGGATAGCGTTGATGGTGTATTCGGTCGACCCCATATAGCGAATTACCTGATAGCAAAAGGGATTGTCAGGGACAAACAAGAAGCCTTCGATAAATACCTGGTTAAGTGCGATGTGGCTAAGTACCCGCTTTCACTTGCTGAGGCGTCAAAGCTGGTGAGAGATGCCGGTGGTATACTCATCCATGCCCATCCTAATGACCCGAATGGGACATCTCTAATAAGCATAACGCATGATTTAGAGGAACAGACAAAGATTATGGAACAATATATGTTACAATATATTGATGGCGTTGAGTGCTGGCATTCAAGAAATGATATGAAGACTACTGCTCACTATGTCGAATTCGCCAAGAAGCGCGGTCTGCTCATGACCGGGGGAAGTGATTGCCATCAGAAACCGATAATTATGGGCACATTGGATATACCCGATTTTGTTGCCGAGCAGTTCAGGAGTGTTTTTAAGAGTAAATTAAGGGGGTGAGTTAGATAAGTAATCAGTACGACATAAAAGACCCGACATTAGCCGAAGCCGGAAGGCAGCGAATAGAGTGGGCTTCCCGGGAAATGCCAGTGGTGAAGCTAATCAGAGAAAGGTTCGCTTCCGAGAAGCCATTGAAGGATGTTCACATTTCAGGCTGCCTTCACATTACCACGGAAACAGCAAACCTGGCTTTAGCTTTGAAAGAGGGAGGAGCCAACATAATTCTATGTGCTTCTAACCCACTCAGCACTCAGGATGATGTCGCTGCTGCCCTGGTGGACTATGGCATTCCGACTAATGCTATTAAGGGCGAGGACGAAACAACATACTACAAGCACATTAATACTGCC
>CAYRNL010000043.1:0-447 GCA_964425705.1 uncultured Dehalococcoidales bacterium | reverse complement strand
GGTAGATGACGGGGCTGACCTGGTGACCACCCTCCATACCAAGCGAAGTGATTTAATCCAGAATGTCTGGGGCGGCACCGAAGAAACCACCACCGGTGTCGTCAGACTGCGCAGTCTGGAGAGGACAGGAGAACTGAAGTATCCTATAATTGCCGTAAATGATGCCCAGACCAAGTATCTCTTTGATAATCGCTACGGGACGGGGCAAAGCACCATTGACGGCATTACCCGCGCCACCAATATCCTGTGGGCAGGCAAAAAGGTGGTGGTCTGTGGCTATGGCTGGTGCGGACACGGCATCGCCTTAAGAGCCAAGGGGCTGGGCTCGCAGGTAATTGTAACCGAGGTAGAGCCAGTCCGAGCCCTGGAAGCTGTTATGGACGGCTTTCAGGTTATGCCTTTGCTGGAAGCAGCCAGGGTGGGCGATATCTTCATTACTGCCAGTGG
>CAYRNL010000042.1:0-6845 GCA_964425705.1 uncultured Dehalococcoidales bacterium | reverse complement strand
AAGGGGTTGAGGCTAATAACCAACCTGCACGATTTGTTGACAGCCAGCAGGTAGACGAGTAAAATTCCCCCGATTGCGGTAATTAGTAAGTATGGATAATAGTTGGCAACCCAAGCCGGGCGACCGGATTTTCCGCCCCCGACGGATTAAACGCTACCACCTAAGACGAGTATTAGGCGTTTCCGCCGTATTCAGTGCTGGCTACGGAAATGTCGGCTCTTCTATCTATTATGCCTTAGGCATTGTGGCTCTGGTAGCTATGGGGGCAACGCCATTAGTCCTTGGTATCGCCGGTATTCTCTTTATATTCACCGCCCTCACCTACGCTGAAGGCACTGCTATGTTACCCGAGGCGGGGGGCTCAGCTACTTTCGCCCGGCATGGCTTTAATGATGCTGCTGGCTTTACTGCTGGCTGGGCATTGATGCTATCTTACATTGTTACCATCGCCATCTCTGCCTTTACCATCCCACCCTATCTGGGTTTCTTCTGGGAACCATTTAAGACCTCCCCCATCATCGGCACAGCAGCTTCTATGGGCATTGTCATCTTCCTTATGATTATAAATGTCATTGGCATAAAAGAGACCTCTATCGTCAATGTGGGAGCAGCCATAATAGATATAACCACCCAGCTTGCCATAGTTATCATAGGTTTCATACTATTATTCAACCCGACACTCCTCTGGCATCGCATAATCGGTAACTGGCCAACAGCAGAGAACCTGGTTCTAGGCATAGCCTTAGCCTCTATCGCCTACACCGGGATTGAAACTATGTCCCAGATGGCTGAGGAAACCAAACAACCTGAGAAAAAGGTGCCTAGAGCCTTAATTATGATGATAGTCACCGTCCTGGTTATCTTCGCTGGCATTTCCCTGATATCACTGTCAGCCATGACGCCACAAGAGCTAGCCTCGGAGTGGTCAAGAGACCCGGTAGCTGGTATCGCTGCCAGTATCCCTATAGAATTAATATCTACTGTCCTCAAGCCGCTAATAGCCATACTAGCCGGAACTATTTTGCTTATAGCCACCAATGCCGGGCTAATTGGTATCTCCAGGCTTGCTTTTTCTCTGGGAAGCCACAAGCTGGAACCATCAGTCCTTAGCCGGGTGCATCCCCGATTTAAAACACCCTATATTGCCATAATCCTGTTCAGCGTGGTGGCTATCCTCATCCTGTCTCCAGGACTTTTCGCCACAGATGTCTTTAAAAACATGGGCGCCCTGTACGCTTTCGGGTCTCTACTGGCGTTTATGTTCGCCCACGCCTCTATTCTCAGCCTGAGAGTCAGAAAACCAGAACTGCCACGCCCATTTAAACTCGGTGGGAATGTAAGAATTAAGGGCTACGAGCTGCCTATAAGTGCTATTATAGGTTTAGTTGCTACTTCGGCAATATGGATCATAATATTAATTACCCAGCCCTACAGCCGCTGGGTCGGACTCGGTTGGATGGTTGCTGGTGCAATTATTTACTATTTCTATCGGCGAAAAGAACATCTGCCTTTAAATCACCAGTAAAGGATTGTTTAGTGACCTCACCCCCAGTTTAACCCACACCATAAAAGGAGTGGGGGGAGAGATTTTATAGAGGGGGGTCGCCCCCATAGTAACTAAAATACTCCGTCTCTTAGTAAGGGAAGGAGGTCAGGGAGATAGGTTGTTAATAATCTTCAGTAAGGGTATTGTATATTTTTGATAAATATTTATAATGCCAAAATAATAGAAGTAGTACTAATATTACTCTGGAAAATATGGGAAAGGAGGTGCTGGTAAATGGAAGAAAAAGAAAGGTTCGAGGAGGTAGCACCACTACTACCGGGACATAAAGTGCTTCGTATCCGTAAACGGAGGCCCCGCAGAAAGCTTCGTATTACTCCGAATATTCCTGAATTTTTTAGATTTCTCAGGGACATGGCTACAAAAACCCCTCTAATACCGATAGTTATTGTTCTTGTTGCGCTTTGGCTACTCTTCTCCTTCGGTATTTATCTGGCTGAGCATGAGGTAAACGAACAGATTGCTTCTCATGGTCACGCTTTGTGGTGGAGCTTCACCGCTATGCAAACACAGGGGGCTAATGCCCCGGGACCGATTACTCCCGCCGGAATTGTTACTGGTGCCATCTGGTCAGTCATAAGTACGATTTCTTTTTTCGGTGTGATAATCGCCATCTTTTATTCCTACTTCATGTTTCCCAGACGGCGCCCTTCCCGGGAGCTTATCGGTGCTATCCAATATAATCTGGATGAACTAGAAAATCTATCCGCAGATGAATTAGAAACACTCAAGGAGACCACAGTCAGAGTGATAAATGCTCAAACAAGTCGACTCAAGGAGAAGCCTTAATGCCAATAACTATTGTGGATTTTTGATAAAGGTGTATAATGCTATAATAAATCTGCGATTAACCATAGAAGTAAAAGGTAATGGAATTTCACAAGATTTTAGTGCCGGTAGTTGGCACCCAGGCTGATGAAGAGGCAATCAGATTAGCCTGTACCCTGGCTAAGAAGAATAAAGGGAAAATCTGGGCTGTTTATGTTATCACCTTAAAACGAGCTCTGCCTCTAGATGCTGAGATTGAGCCTGAAATTAAAAAAGCCGAAGATGTACTGGACCGCATGGACGGTGTTGCTGAAGAACAGGAATATGAGATTGACACTGACCTGCTTCAGGCTCGCGAGGTAGGTCCGACTATTATTGATGAAGCAGTAGAACGGCATGCTGACTTAATATTAATGGGTGCTCCTTATAAGACGCGCTTTGGTCAGTTTAGCCTAGGGGATATAGTACCCTATGTATTAAAAAATGCGCCCTGTCGTGTTATAGTATATCATCAACCTACTATTTAGTAAGAGTGACTATTATGAAAGTAATTATTATGGGTTGTGGACGAGTCGGTGCTCAGCTAGCGGCACTGCTGGATGCCAAGAATCATTCGGTGACCGTTCTGGACCTTGACGATTACAGTTTCCGAAGGCTACCGCCTGATTTCAACGGCACCGCGTTGGTGGGTAACGGCATTGACGAAGAATCGCTTAAAAAAGCAGGCATAGAGGAAGCCGATGTCTTTGTCGCGGTAACTCAGGGAGATAATCGTAATGTCATGGCCGCTCAAATCGCCAAGCACATCTTTAATGTGCCCAAAGTGGTCTGTCGTATTTATGACCCTTTGCGTCGGGACTTATATGATGCCCTGGGCATAGAGGCATTTAGTCCGACCACCATATTTGCCGAAATACTGAAGGAAAAAGTGGAGGGCTGAGGGAGAATATGTATATTATTATCGTTGGTGGAGGCAAGGTGGGCTATTACTTAGCCCGAGCTCTGCTGGATGAAGGTCACGAGATACTGGTGGTGGAAAAGAAGGAGAATAAGTGTGAGTTAATCTGCAGTGAACTGGGCAGTGTTTGCTTCCATGGTGACGGATGTGAGGCAGCCACCCTGGCTGAAATAGGCACCGGACGGGCTGATATGCTCATCGCGGTAACCGGCGATGACGAAGATAACCTGGTTGCCTGCCAGGTAGCCAAGCATAAATTTAATGTACCCCGAACCATAGCTCGTATTAATAACCCTAAGAATGAGTCTATCTTCAAGAAACTCGGGATTGATGTTACCGTAAGTAGCACCAATCTCATTCTGGAGAACATAGAAGAGGAAGTGCCCACACATCCTCTAACCCATCTACTAACCATAAGAGACAAGGGGCTGGAAATCGTCCAGGTAAAAATATCGCCGGATTCAACCACGATGGGCAAATCAATAAAAGAGCTTTCGTTACCACAAGATAGCCGGCTGGTTCTAATTATTCCTGCAGAAGAGAAACCTCATGTGCCTACCATCAAAACTATACTTCAAGCCGGAGACCAGATAATAGCGGTTACTCCTCCAGAATCAGAGGTAGCATTACGAGCCGCTCTGAGAGGCTCTTAAAACTAACCATGAGACCCTCCGTCACAAAAGACAAGCTTAACCGTTCTTGGACGTTAGTTGCTCTTCTATTAGTAGCCATTATTGTTATTGGTAGTATAGTAGTCTGGTCTCGGTACATGGAGAGCCGACCCATAGAGATTCCGTTAACTCCCCCATCAAGTCAAGAGCAGTTAGACCAGATTTATATCGGCGGGGCTATTACTTACCCTGGTTTCTACCCGTTAACAGCCGAGGACAACATCTATGATATTGTTGAGGCGGCTGGTGGAACCAACGGTATTGCCGACCTCCCTCAGCTTGAACTTTACATTTCTGAGGTAGACCGGGAACACCAGCCTCAGAAAGTTAACATTAATCGGGCTGAAGTTTGGCTCCTTGAAGCTCTACCTGGCATTGGCGAAACCAGAGCTAAAGCTATCATTGCCTATCGCCACCAGAACGGACCTTTTCACCATACCAGCGAGTTAACTGAGGTAGAAGGCATAGGTGCTACCACCTATGAGCAGATTAAACAACTAATTACCGTAGCTGACTAATCTTCAGGACGGAGGCTCGTGCCACTTATCTATCTAAGCTGCGCCTGGGTGGCTGGTGTTTTGCTGGGGTCAAAATTTAATCTGTCGTTAGTCCTCATCCTTAGTGGGCTTACTCCTTTGCCTCTGCTTTTCTTCTTTCGTCAACATAAGAAATTACTAATTCTAACCAGTTTGTGGCTTTTTGCCCTCTTTGGCGGTGTCTTCTGCTTTCAGTCATCCTTGCCCCCTGACGATGAGAGTTGCCTCCAGTTCTATAATAACCAAACGTTAGCTATCAAAGGGGTGGTCAATACTGACCCAGAGGTTGGGGATAAAACGACTCACCTTCGCCTCTCGACCTCAGAAATAAAGCTGGATAAGGAGTGGCAGACGGTATCAGGGACAGCGCTATTATTTGTGCCCCGATACCCCTCTTATAGCTATGGCGATGTGTTACTGGTAACCGGAAAGCTGGAGACCCCACCCCAGCTGGATGACTTTGATTATGAGGAGTATCTAGCCCAGCAGGGAATCTACTCCACCATGCTCTACCCCAAAATAGATATTGTGGAGAGAGGCAAAGGCTTTAAGCCGCTACAATGGATTTATTCCCTGCGGAACCGCTTATCTCAGACACTGACTACAGTATTACCTGAACCCCAGGCATCACTAGCCCAGGGTATTGTTTTAGGCATTCGGGGCAACATTCCCCAGCCTTTGAAAGATGCTTTCGCCGAGACTGGTACGGCTCACATATTAGCTATCTCCGGTCTCCATCTCAGTATTGTCGCTGGCATCTTGCTCAGTCTCGGTATATGGCTCTTTGGTCGAAGGCGCTATACTTACATCTGGCTAGCCATAGGCATAATCTGGCTTTACGCCTTACTCACCGGGATGCACCCACCAGTGGTCCGGGCAACAATTATGGCCAGCCTGTTCCTCACCACTGACCTTCTGGGCAGACAGCGCAGTGGCATGACTTCCCTTGCCTTTGCCGCTGCCATAATGATAGGCATCACCCCCCAAATCCTGTGGACGGCTTCCTTCCAGATGACCTTTCTGGCTATGGCTGGTTTAATCCTCCTTGCCCCTTCTTTCCAGGCTATCGGCAGAAAGGCGGTCAAGGCTACTTTAGGAGAAGAAGGACCAGCCGTATCCATATCCAATTTCATTACTGATAGCTTCAGTGTAACCCTGGCGGCAATCGTAGCCGTCTGGCCGGTTGTTGCCTGCTATTTTGGCATTATTTCCTTCGTTGCCCCCCTAGCCACCTTTTTTGCCCTGCCGGCACTGCCCGGCATTATTATCGCCGGGGCTTTAACCGGAGTCGTGGGACTCGTCGCCCTGCCGGTGGCTCAGGTTATCGCCTGGCTTACCTGGCTCTTCGCCTCATATATGCTCCTGGTAGTTAATGGCTTCGCTGCCCTTCCCCTATCGTTTACTGAGGTGGGTTCGGTTGACACCACCCTGATATGGGCTTACTATTCAGTCCTAGTTATAGCAATCGGGCTCAATAGCCGTAGACAGAGGTTGAGTGGGTTGGTGCTTCAAATTACAAACGGACTGAAGTCAGCAGCAGATAATTTTACCAACCTGACCTCACGACTACCCGTAAAATGGGTTATCCCACCATTACTGGTAGTAGCCATTCTCGTATCCGTAGCCGCTGCCACCATACCTGACGATAAACTCCGGGTAAGTATTCTTGATGTCGGTGAGGGCGACGCTATACTCATTTCTCAAGGAAGTCAGCAAATTCTGGTAGACGGTGGCCCCAACCCTAACAAAGTATGCCTTGAGCTGGGCAAAGAAATGCCTTTCTGGGATAGAACCGTTGAACTGGTAGTATTGACCCATCCCGAAGCCGACCACATAACGGGACTGGTAGAGGTTCTGCACCGTTATCGGGTAGAGCAGGTTATGGAAAGCAATCTAGAAAACGATACCGAGATTTACCGGGAGTGGCAAAGGCTGATTGAGGGAAATGGCGTTAAGCAAAATATAGCTCAGGCAGGACAGCAAATTGACCTGGGTCATGGAATAACTATGGAGGTGCTTCACCCTCAGGAGGAACTTCTAGAAGACACCGGCTCTGAACTTAACAACAACTCCATAGTGCTGCGGCTGGTGAAAGGCAAGGTAAGCTTCCTGCTGACCGGAGACATTGAGCAAGAGGTAGAATTTGACCTCATCGCCCGCCGAGCTAACCTGAGGAGCACTGTGCTCAAGGTTGCCCACCACGGCTCCGATACCTCCACCACCCCTGAGTTCTTAGCCGTGGTCGACCCCCAGCTAGCTGTCATCTCCGCAGGCGGAAACAACCCTTTTGGTCACCCCGACGATGAGGTAATAAATAGACTGGAGGAGAGATTAGACCCAGAAAATAT
>CAYRNL010000041.1:0-7095 GCA_964425705.1 uncultured Dehalococcoidales bacterium | reverse complement strand
AATCCTTACTACCAAGACTGAGTCCAGTTCCGATTTGGTAAAGCTGAAATCGCCTTCAGTGTACTGTTTCATAATCAGCTTTAAGCCGTTAGCTTTTTCCTCGTCACTTTCCAAGATATGGGCTTTACCCGCTCCGATAACGCTCCGGTATTTCATTGTCCACTGGCAGGGCTTTTCCCCTTTTACTACTTCTATACCGGTATCTATCTCAAAGCAGACCTTGTTATTTTTCTTGATAAGGTTAATCTTGCGTCCCTCCGGGGCTCCGTGGAAGTAAAGAGCATTCCGTTCATAGCCAAAACAGACGGGAACTATGTATGGCTCGTCATTATCCACCAAGCCAATCCGGCAACAGATTGCCTTTTTGATTATCTTTTCAATATCATCAATATCGGTGATTTCTCTATCTTTTTTGCGTATAGTGTTTATCATAGAATCTCTTCCGGGCTGGTGATTCTGCCAGTGATGGCGCTGGCGGCAGCAACGGCAGGGCTGGCTAAATATACCTCTGACTGGGGGCTACCCATTCTGCCGACGAAATTACGGTTAGTGGTGGAGACACACTTCTCACCAGCAGCCAGGACCCCCATATGACCACCGAGACAGGGACCGCAGGTCGGGGTACTAACTACTGCCCCAGCTCTAATGAATATCTCGGTCAATCCCTCGGTTAGACAGTCAAGATATACCTGTTGCGAGCCGGGGATGATAATACACCGCACCCTTGGGTGTACCCTTCTCCCTTTCATTATCCGGGCAGCCACCTGCAAATCCTCAAAGCGACCATTGGTACAGCTACCAATCACCGCCTGGTCAATATCTACCTCCCCTACCCGACTAATCGGGCTAACATTGGCTGGGGAGTGGGGTAGAGCAACCTGAGGCTCCATACCAGAGACATCATACTCAATGACCTGGGAATATTCTGCATCTTCATCAGGCTCATAAACTGTGTAAGGACGTTTGGCTCTTGATTTTATGTAAACTAATGTCTTATTATCTACCCTGAACATCCCCGCTTTGGCTCCAGCCTCAATTGCCATGTTAGCCATAGTGAATCGCCCATCCATAGATAGGTTGTCTATAGCTTCTCCGGTAAACTCCATTACCGAATAGAGAGCACCATCCACACCAATGTTGCCAATGGTATACAGGATTAAATCTTTACCCCCTATCCATTTCGGCAAACTGCCGTGGTAAATGAACTTGATAGTCGGTGGCACCTTCATCCAGATGCTGCCGGTTGCCATTGCCGAGGCAATATCGGTTGACCCCATACCGGTAGCAAAAGCACCTAAAGCACCGTAGGTGCAGGTGTGGGAGTCAGCCCCGATAACTACATCTCCGGGCAGCACCAGACCCTGCTCCGGTAAAAGGACATGTTCAATGCCCATCTGTCCTACTTCAAAGTATATTACCCCCTGTTCTCGGGCAAATTCCCGCATCAGCTTAGCCTGTTCGGCAGAGGCAATATCCTTATTGGGGACGAAGTGGTCGGGCACCATTACTATCTTTTTAGGGTCAAAAACTTTATCCACTCCCGTTCGCCGGAATTCCTTAATGGCAATGGGAGCGGTAACATCATTAGCCAGAACGAGGTCAGCTCTGACATTAATGAATTCGCCCGGGGTTACCCTCTTCTTGTCACAATGACTGGCTAATATCTTCTCAGCTAAGGTCAAGGTAGTTCTCCTTTCCTGAGCGTGCTTATAAAGTGCATTGAAAACAAGCTATTACCGAATAGGATGGGGAAGGTACAATACGATTAGCATGAGGACTGTAGCCACTGCGGAGGCCACATACAAGCCAGCTCCAGATGCCAGACCGATGCCAGCTACCGCCCACATCGTCGTTGCCGTGGTCAGTCCAGCCACAATACCTTCACCGGTACGCATTATAACCCCGGCTCCGAGGAATCCAACACCAACTAACACCCCGGCGGCAACCCGGGATGGGTCGCTGGCAGGACCAAAGCCATAGATAGAGGCTACGGTAAATAGAGCCGCCCCCAAACAGATAAGGATATGCGTTCTTAGTCCGGCTGGTTTGCCCGCTCTTTCTCGCTGGTAGCCAATAGCAGCCCCCAGTGCTGCTGCCATTAGCAGGCGCAAGACAATGGTTAGTTCAGTTCCCACCCGGTACCTCCGCTAAATAACTACCTGGTCATTCTTTTGGCAGCTAATAGTCTGTTAAGAGCATTGGTATAAGCCTTGGCGCTGGCAACAATAATATCAGTATCAGCACCCCGTCCAGTATAGCTTACACCCTCACTCTCTATTCTGATTAACACTTCACCGATGGCGTCAATACCTCCAGTTACCGACTTAACGGTAAATTCAGTAAGCACATTGGGTACTCCTACTAGGCGGTTAATAGCCTGGCAGACAGCATCCACCGGACCGGTCCCCAGAGCGGCATCAGCCGAGACCTTGCCATCAGGAGCAATAAGCCTTACCGCAGCGGTGGGAATTCCTCTATCACCACAGGATACCTGTATACGGTCAAGGTGATATGCTTCTGAGACCGTGCGTTGCTCTTCGGCAACGAGGGATTCAATGTCTTTATCTGTAATCTCCTTCTTTTTGTCAGCCAGCTCTTTAAAAGCGGCAAAGGCTCGGTTAAGGTCTTCTTCAGACAGGCTATACCCCAATTCCGCCAGTCTTTCTCTAAAGGCGTGCCGTCCGCTTGCTTTACCCAGTACCAGGCTACTGGCGGAAATACCCACAGTTCTGGGGTCGATTATCTCATAGGTTATCGGCATCTTGATGACACCATCTTGATGAATCCCTGACTCATGGCGAAAAGCATTAGCCCCGACAATCGCCTTATTGGGTTGCACCGTGAAACCGGTTAGCTCACTTACCAGCCGACTGGTCTTGTAGATATGCTCGGTATTAATATTGGTAGTCAGGTTAAAAAGGTCCCCACGAGTCTTGATAGCCATCACCACTTCTTCCAGTGAAGCGTTGCCTGCTCTTTCTCCAATGCCATTAATGGTACACTCCACCTGCCTGGCTCCCTGCTTGACTGCTTCCAGGCTGTTAGCCACGGCTAAGCCCAGGTCATTATGGCAATGAACACTAATTACAGCTTGATTGATATTGGGCACATTCTGACAAATCCCTTTGATGAGTTGCCCAAATTCACTGGGAATGGCATAGCCTACGGTATCAGGAATATTCACCGTAGTTGCCCCGGCTTCAATAACTCCTTCCAAGATTTGGTATAGATACCCTGGCTCGGTGCGACTGGCATCCATCGGTGAGAACTCTATGTCATCAGTATATTGCTTGGCTCGAGCAACCATAGCCCGGGAAGCCTGCAGCACCTCCTCCCGGCTTTTCTTTAATTGATAAACAAGGTGTATATCTGAAGCTGCCAGGAACACATGTATTCGCGGGTGCTTCGCCTCTTTAACTGCCTCCCAGGCACGGTCTATATCGTTGGGTTTTGCCCGGGCCAGGGCACAAATTACGGGAGTATGAACTTCCTGAGCGATAAGTTTTACTGCCTCAAAATCGCCCGGTGAGCTGATGGGAAAGCCGGCCTCAATAATATCCACTCCCAGTTTCTCCAGTTGCTTGGCTATATCCAGCTTCTCCTGGATATTAAGGGTTCCCCCAGCCGCCTGCTCCCCGTCCCTCAAGGTGGTGTCAAAGATAATTACTCTGTCCATGATTCGTTCCTCTATGTTTACCGGCTAACAAGGCTGTCCTCTAGCTCTTTTTTAGCCAGGGCATCATCTCACGTAGCTCCTTACCCACGACTTCAATAAGATGTTCGGAGTCCATCCGCTTTAATGCGTTATAAGTGGGACGTCCAGCCTGATTTTCCAGAATCCATTCCTTGGCAAAGGTACCATCCTGAATCTCAGTCAGGATTTGCCTCATCTCATCCTTAACCATCTCATCAATGACCCTCGGTCCGCGGGTATAGTCACCATACTCTGCGGTATCACTTACCGAGTAGCGCATATAGCTCAAGCCACCCTGATAAATCAGGTCAATAATTAGCTTAAGCTCATTACAAACTTCAAAGTAGGCTATTTCTGGTTGATATCCAGCTTCAACCAGCGTCTCAAAGCCAGCCTTTATCATAGAGGTAACCCCTCCACATAATACTGCCTGTTCACCAAAGAGGTCGGTCTCAGTCTCCTCGGTGAAAGTGGTCTCAATAACTCCGGCCCGGCTGCAGCCGATGCCCTTAGCATAAGCGAGAGCCATAGTCTTTGCCTTACCCGAAGCGTCTTGATGAACTGCTATCACCGCCGGGGCTCCTTTGCCTTCAGTGTAGAGTTGTCTCAGTATATGTCCCGGGCATTTGGGCGCTATCATGGTAACATCAATGTTTGGTAATGGGATAATCTGGTTATAGTGAATGTTGAAACCATGGGCAAACATCAGCATTTTACCCTTAGTTAGCCCCTTTTTAATTGACTGGCGATAGATATCTGCTTGAAGCGTATCTGGCGCCAGCATCACAATGATATCAGCTTTCTTAGCCACCTCAGCAGCAGTCAGCACCTCAAAACCATCACTCTTGGCCTGCTCCCAGCTTCGGCTTCCCTCAGCGCTAGCCGATACTACTACCTGACAGCCACTCTCCCTGAGGTTTTGAGCATGAGCATGTCCCTGACTTCCGTAACCAATAATGCCGATTACCTTTCCTTTAAGTAAAGCCAGGTCACAATCCTTATCATAGTAAATCTTAGCCATAATTTATGCCCCCTCCATTTATTTGTTATGTACCGATTGAAGCAGCACTATACCAATCTTTCCTGAGTTTTATACTGTTAGTATTCAGGATTCTTTTCGTTTTCTAATTTGAGTTCTGGATGACCTTTCTTTCACTGGCAGTGAACTGATAACGCCTCTGGTCATAGCAACGCGACCGGTCCTGGCTATTTCCTTGACACCAAAACCACGAAGCAGACTGAACAGGGAGTTAACCTTATCCTCATCGCCAGTAACCTCAATTGTTACCGAGTCTGTAGCGACATCCACTATGGTTGCCCGGAATATATCAACAACTTCAATAATTTCACTGCGGGTGGCGGAGGTGGCTTTTACCTTAATCAATGCCAGCTCACGGACAATCAGGTCGTCTCCAGTAATATCGGAGACCTTGACTACATCTACCACTTTGTCCAGCTGTTTTCTCACCTGCTCCACAGTGGTAGTTGCCCCGTCAACGACAAAGGTCATGCGGGATAGATTAGGCACCTCGCTATGCCCGACCACAATACTGTCAATATTGAAGCCACGTCTCCTAAAGAGACTTGCCATCCGGTTAAGTACACCGGGTTTATCCTCTACTAAGGCAACTATGGTATGCTTTGTAGCCATACTGTCTCCTCTCTTCTAGACTCAGATATTGCTAACCGGAAGTTTTACTGAATCCGAGACGATTTTTAGCTCTTTCTTGGGTTCCTCAAGAACTTGCGCTAAAGTTGTCCCTGGCGTCACCATAGGATAAACATTTTCCTCTGGCTCCACCACAAAATCTATCAAGAAAGGACCTTGATGTGCCATGGCCTGTTCAATAGCTGGAATTACTTCTTCCTTATGTTTAACTCTTAACGCTGGAAGTCCATATGCCTCAGCAATCTTTACAAAGTCGGGACCACTCAATGGTGAAGCTACATATCGTTTCCCGTAGAACAGTTCCTGCCATTGCCTTATCATCCCAAGATAGCCATTATTGATAATGGCTATCTTGACTGCTATATTTTCCTGGACTATAGTAGCTAGCTCCTGGATTGTCATCTGAAAGCCGCCATCACCAGCCACACACCAGACCGGGCTATCGGGCAAGCCTACCTTAGCTCCCATAGCTGCCGGAAGCTCAAATCCCATAGTTCCCAATCCTCCTGATGAGATTAGGCTGTTTGGTTTATTATACCGGTAGTGGAGGGCTGCCCACATTTGGTTTTGCCCTACCCCGGTAACAATAATAGCCTCATCCTGCATTACCTCGTGGATTTTACTGATGACAAACTGGGGCAGAAGCGTGTCACTATCTCTGATAGTTGTTGATGGATGTTCCCTTCGCCAATTATCAAGCTGCTTAACCCAGTCAACGTGCTCAATTGGAGTAACCAGTTTATTTAATGCGCTTAGAACCATCTTCACATCACCAACTATGGGTACGTCCACACGAACATTCTTGCCGATTTCAGCCGGGTCAATATCAATATGAATAATGTGGGCATGCGGAGCAAAACCGCTTACCTTACTTGTAGCTCTATCATCAAACCTCATCCCGATAGCGATAATAAGGTCAGCAGCATCAACCGCCATATTAGCATAAGCCATACCATGCATACCCAGCATGCCATAAGATAAGACATGAGACTCAGGGAAACATCCAATGCCTAATAGCGTAGAAACCACTGGTATTTGTGCTGTCTCAGCCAGCTGCTCAAGTTCGGCACACGCCCTAGAGATAATTACCCCCCTACCGGCGATAATAAGTGATTTTTTAGCTTCATTTATAAGCTTAACTGCTTTCTTAACCTGTGCCGGGTGTCCCTGAAGCGTTGGCTTATAGCCGGGTAAATTCACCTGGCTGGGATAGTGAAATTCGGCCTGGTCAATAAAAACATCTCGTGGTACGTCAATGAGTATCGGTCCGGGTCTGCCGCTCCGTGCCAGATAGAACGCCTCTTTAACTACTTTGGCTACTGAACCTACGTCAAGGACAAGGTAGTTATGTTTGGTAATAGGCAAAGTAATACCGGTAATATCTATTTCCTGAAAGCCGTCCTTGCCGATAAAGGGTCTGGCTACCTGACCGGTTATCGCTACTACCGGAGATGAATCAAGGTAAGCGTTAGCAATCCCGGTTACCAAATTGGTTGCCCCGGGCCCGGAGGTAGCCAGGCATACCCCTACCTTCCCCGTGGCTCTGGCATAGCCATCAGCGGCATGGGCTGCCCCCTGCTCATGACGCACCAGAATATGGCGGAGCTGAGGATATTGGGGCAGGGTATCATATAGGGGTAAGACAGCTCCACCGGGGAAACCAAAAATAACCTCCACCCCTTCGGCCGCTAGACTTTCACATAAAATCTGGGCACCAGTCATTTTCATAATA
>CAYRNL010000040.1:0-7147 GCA_964425705.1 uncultured Dehalococcoidales bacterium | reverse complement strand
CACGGCTCCCTTAGCCCCACCATAAGGGATATTGACAACCGCCGTCTTCAAGGTCATCAAAGCAGCTAAAGCCCTTACCTCGTCTAAGGTAACTTCGGGATGGTAGCGAATGCCCCCCTTGGCTGGTCCCCGGATATCATTATGGATAACCCTGAAACCGGTAAAAATTTTCACTGTGCCATCATCCATTTTTACCGGAAAATGAACTGTTAGCTCCCGCTCACATTCGCATAGCCTCAAGTGGTATGTCTCATCAATGCTCATCCTCTCACAGACATCACTAATCAGCTTTCTTACACTGCCGAACTCCTTTTCAACGGTGTCAGTACTCATGAATTTATCTCCCTCCTTTCACTTATATTCTTACCGCGATACCTTTTTCTCTCAGGTATTGCTTGGCTTGTCTGATGGTAAATTCGCTAAAGTGGAAGATTGAAGCTGCCAAAACCGCAGAGGCTCTGCCTATTTTCACAGCATCATAAAGGTGCTCTAGCTTGCCGGCACCCCCGGAGGCAATGACCGGAATACGAACCGCCTCGGCTACTGCCTTGGTCATCTCCAAGTCATACCCTTCCTTGGTGCCATCAGCATCCTTGCTGGTAAGCAAAATCTCACCGGCTCCCAATTCTTCTACTCTCTTTGCCCAGCTAACCAGCTCTATACCGGTAGCTTCACTGCCACTTCTGACCACTACCTCTAGTCTAGGTAGCTTGCTTCCTGCTGCATTCTTTCTGCCATCTATAGCCACTACCAGCCTTCCTTTGCCGAACTCTTTGGTTGCTCTGGTGATAAGGTCAGGGTTTCTAACAGCAGCAGTGTTTATTGAGACCTTATCCACGCCAAGGTCAAACAAAGCTCTCATATCTTCAATATTGCTTATGCCGCCACCTACAGCAAAGGGAATAGTCGCTACATCACGAACCCCTTTTACCCATTCTAGTCTTGTCCCTCTATTTTCCACAGTGGCAAAGATGTCAAGGAAAACCAGCTCGTCAGCACCCTCGCGACAGTATGCAGCGGCGGCTTCTATCGGGTCCCGGACATCCTTGAGGTTTTCGAAGTTTACCCCTTTGACTACTTTCCCCTCCTTAACATCAAGGCAAGGGATAATCCTTATCGGTTCCATCTCATTGGTTACCTTTCGTGTTTACTTATTATAACCTATCTTGGGTACCGAAGGAAAGGAGATGCTTGGACTGGCTCCCTTGTCTACTATTGCTGCCTGCCGAAGGGTATGCTATACTGTTTAATAACTAGAAAGGGAGGGGAAACTTGTCAGATACCACTGCAATCAAGAAACTTTTGGAAGCCGGGGCGCATTTTGGACATCAGACCGGTCGTTGGCATCCTCGTATGAAGAAATACATCTTTACCAAGCGTAACGGTATTCATATTATTGACCTGGAGCAAACAGCTAGTATGATGGACAAGGCTTGCGACTTTATTCGCCAGGTGGTAGCCGCAGGTGGTAGTATTCTTTTTGTCGGCACCAAAAAACAAGCTCAGGCGACTATAGAAGAAGAAGCTAAGCGTTGTGAGATGTACTATGTGAACCAGCGCTGGCTTGGGGGGACTCTGACCAATTTCGCTACTATCCAGTCTCGCATAGACTACCTAGTCCGTTTGGAAGACCAGCAAGCGAGGGGAGAGTTCAGTCGTCTGCCTAAGAAGGAAGCTTTAAAACTTGAGAAGCAAATCTTGCGCCTAAATCAACAGTTAGGCGGCTTCAAGGAGATGACTGAGCTGCCGGGAGCTCTATTTATCGTTGACCCCACCAAAGAAAGAATTACTCTGGCTGAAGCCAAGCGTGTCGGAGTACCAGTGGTGGCTATTGTTGATACCAACTGTAATCCCAATGAAATAGACCACCCTATTCCCGCCAATGATGATGCTATTCGGGCTATTAAGCTAATATGCAGTAAAATCGCTGATGCTGTTATTGAAGCCAAGGCTGGTGAAGCAGCAACCCTAGCTGAGGCGCAGGAAGAGGGTGCGGCAGAAGCTGAGGCTACGGAGGCTACTGAACCTCTTATCTTCACCCCTGATGATGAATAAGTGAGGAGGGAAACTTGAAAATTCCGACATCCAAGATTAAGCAGTTAAGAGACTTATCCGGGGCTGGGGTTATGGAGTGCCGCAATGCTCTTATTGAAGCGGAGGGTAACAAGGAAAAGGCGCTTGATATTATAAAAGAGCGGGGGGTTCTTTGGGTACAGAAAAAAGCCGAACGCTCCACTACCCAGGGATTAATTGAAACCTATGTTCATACCGGAGGACGTATTGGAGCCATGGTTGAAGTTAATTGTGAGACTGACTTTGTTGCCCGTACCGATGAATTCAAGGAACTGGCTCACCATCTGGCAATGCAAGTAGCTGCTATGTCTCCTCAGTTTGTTTCGGAGGGGGAAATACCAAAGGATGCTGATGTAGAACGCCAGACAGCTTGCCTGGTGCTTCAGCCTGATATTAAGGACCCGGATAGGACTATTCAAGATATTATTAACGAAACTATCGCCAAGGTAGGAGAGAATATTAAAGTAGGCCGATTCGTTAGATTTGAACTAGGCAGTTAGGTAATAAGAATGTCTGCTTCCAAGTATAAACGTGTTCTGCTCAAACTCAGTGGTGAGGCATTCAGTGGTGAGGCTGGCTATGGCATTGATGTGGCTACCCTTGTCAAGATAGCCAAGCAGATTAAGCGAGTGCTGGAGATGGGGGTGCAGACAGCCATTGTTGTTGGTGGTGGTAATATCTGGCGGGGAGAAGAGGCTGAGCAGAACGGGATGGACCGGGTTACCGCCGACTATACCGGGATGCTGGCGACAGTTATCAATGCTTTAGTTCTTCAGGATACTCTGGAGGGAGAAGGAGTAACGACTAGAACCCAAACGGCTATAGGCATCGAGCAGGTAGCTGAACCATTTATCAGGCGCCGGGCGATTCGTCACATGGAGAAAGGCAGAGTGGTTATTTTTGCTGGAGGTACTGGCAACCCATATATGACCACCGATAGCGCGGCGGCACTACGGGCGATAGAGATTGAAGCTGAAGTTCTGCTCATGGCTAAAAATAATGTTGACGGCGTCTACAGTGCTGACCCTCTTAAAGACCGCAACGCCAAAAAATTTGATAAACTTACCCACCTTGAAGCACTAAATATGCGTCTAGAGGTAATGGATGCTACTGCCCTTTCTTTGTGCCTGGAAAACAAGTTGCCGATAGTGGTTTTTGACCTTCAGTCTCCCCATAGTATAGAACGGGCGGTAGCTGGTGAGCCTATTGGTACTCTGGTATCCACTGAGGGGTAGAATGGTCAGTCCTACTTTATTGAGTGCCGAAGAGAAGATGCATGCCTCTATTGAGGTCTTGAAGAAGGAGCTGTCCACTATTCGCACCGGACGGGCTACTCCTGCTTTAGTAGAGCATCTTAAGGTAGAGTATGCCGGTGCTCTCGTTCCACTTAATCAAATTGCTGGTATTTCTGCTGCTGGAGCTGACCTTCTCGTTATCCAGCCCTGGGACAAAGGTAGCTTACGCAATATAGAGAAGGCAATACTGAAATCTGACCTCGGTTTGAATCCAGCTAATGATGGGAACTTAATTCGGATAAAAATTCCACCGCTTACTGAGGAACGGCGGCGGGAACTAATTAAGGTGGTGCAAAGGATGATTGAGGAGAGAAGGATAATAATTCGTAACCTCAGGCGTGAAGCGGCAAATGAACTGAAAGACTTGGAAAAAAGTAAGGATATGTCTCAGGATGAACAAAAGCGTGCCCTAAACCAGCTACAAAAGCTCACTGATAGCTTCATAGCTGACGCTGAGCAAATCGGACGAGACAAAGAAGCCAAACTTCTGGAGGTTTAAGTCTGGGTTGATGAAAAGGGTTACTCCATTACCTAATCATGTCGCCATTGTGCCGGATGGTAACGGTCGATGGGCACAGCAACGCAACCTGCCGCGACTTGAGGGGCACCGGGCAGGGGCAGAAAAAATGTGGGATATGATTAAATACCTCAACGAATACCCCATAAAATGTGTAACCCTTTATGGTTTCTCTACAGAAAACTGGAATCGCTCTGAGGATGAGGTTAGAGGTTTATTCCAGATATTAGAAGAGTTTATTAACAGAAATATCCAAGAGATTCGTAAAGGGGGCATTAGGCTTCGTCACCTTGGTCGTCTTGGAGAACTCCCACAGCGGCTGCAGCAAGTAATAAATAGAGCTGTGAAGTTAACCGGGAAGAATGCTAGGATGACTCTCAGCCTGGCATTCAATTATGGGGGACGCGCTGAGATTATAGATGCTGTGCGCTGTCTTATAGCTGATGGCATCCCATCCCAAAGTATAGACGAAAAGTTGTTTACTAGTTACCTCTATACCACTGGTTTACCTGAGGTTGACCTGGTCATCCGCACTGCCAATGAACTACGCCTTAGTAATTTCTTAATATGGCAATCAGCCTATAGTGAATACTACTCCACCGATGTTCTATGGCCTGACTTTGATAAGAAAGACATTGATAAAGCACTGCTAGCTTACAGCCAAAGACAGAGGCGTTTTGGTGGACTATAAGAGAGTAATTTATAAGTCTCTTCGGTCCCCTTCCCCCATTAAGGGAAGGGGATTTCCTTAGGAGGATATTACGCTCTATGCTCAAGAAAAGGCTCATAACGTCACTCTGGAGTATCTCGCTACTTATAGTCATCCTCTGGTTTGGTGACCCCTGGTTCACCATATTAGTAGCCATCTGGGGACTGCTGGCTGCCTTTGAATTCTATAGGATGGTCGCTGCCTCAAAGGTGCCGCCCCTTACCTACCTCGGGTTAGTTTGGGTCTTGCTATTTATTATAAGTCCTCACTGGAATTATGACTTTTTCCCGCCGTTACTACTAACCTCAGCCATGGTGCTATCTTTAATCTGGCTTTTACTGCGTCTGCAGAAGGGGGAAGCTTTCACCAGCTGGGTGTGGACTATAGCTGGCATTCTCTATACAGGTTGGCTACTAAGTTATTTTGTGGCGCTGAACTTAGAAGGTGGCAGGAATTGGGTATTTTTTGCCCTGTTTACCACCTTTGCCTCTGATAGTGCTGCCTTCTTCATTGGTAGAGCACTGGGTAAACACCACCTCGCCCCGCAGATAAGTCCCGGCAAAACCTGGGAGGGAGCTGTTGCTGGTATCTTTGGTGCCATCATAATCAGTCTGCTCTTTACCCTACCCACACCCCTCCACTTACTCCTAGGCTACGGGCAGGCGATACTCTTGGGCTTGCTAGTCAGCGTTTTCGGTCAGCTTGGTGATTTAGCGGAATCCCTGCTTAAACGCAATATGGGGGTGAAGGACTCGGGCAGGCTATTTCCAGGACACGGAGGAATTCTTGACCGCAATGATAGCATTGTCTTTGCTGGCGTAGTGGTATACTATTATGTGAGATGGGCGGTAGTATAAAGCAATTAGCTGTCCTGGGTTCAACAGGTTCTATCGGTCAGCAGACACTGGAAGTAGCCCGTGCTTTACCTCATAAGTTCCGCATAGTTGGGCTAGCTGCTGGTCAGAACACCGAGCTACTGGCAAAGCAAATCAGTGAGTTTCAACCAAGATTCGTTTGTCCTCAGGATAAAGAGGCTCTAACCCGTCTAACTAATGCTGGGTATGAATTCCTCTCGTTGGAAGAAATTGCCAGTCATCCTCAGGTAGACATTGTGGTTGTAGCTACCTCAGGGAAATCGGGGCTGTTGCCGACACTGGCGGCGTTGAAAGCGGGCAAGGATGTTGCCCTTGCCAATAAGGAATCATTAGTTATGGCTGGTGATATTATTACCAGCGAGGCGAAATTAAACTCAGCCCGAATTCTGCCTATTGATAGCGAGCACAGCGCCATATGGCAGTGTCTCCACGGGGAAACAAAAGAGCTAGCCCGGATTATTCTGACTGCCTCAGGGGGACCATTCCGCCATTACTCACCAGCCCGGCTGAGTAAAGTTACTGTTGAGCAGGCTCTAAAGCACCCTTCATGGCAGATGGGGAAAAAGGTTACCATTGACTCAGCTACCCTGATGAATAAAGGACTAGAGGTAATTGAAGCCCACTGGCTGTTTGATATGCCTTTGGACAGCATCAGGATTGTAATCCATCCCCAGAGTATTATCCACTCTATGGTGGAGTTTGCTGATGGCTCAGTTAAAGCCCAGTTAAGTTATCCTGATATGCGCTTACCAATTCAATATGCCCTGTCTTATCCGGAACGGTTCTCCAATCCCCAGCTTCCAAGACTCAACTGGGATAACATCAGCAGTCTGACTTTTGAACAGCCTGACTTTGATAATTTCCCCTGTTTAAAATTGGCTATTGAGGCAGGAAGGAAAGGGGGGACCTGCCCGGCAGTGCTCTGTGCCGCCGACGAAGCAGCTGTGGAACTCTTTCTGTCCCGACGTATCAAATTTACTGACATTGCTCGTCTTGTTGAGCGGACACTGGAACAGCATCAGGTCGTGTCCCGGCCCACGCTGGATGAGATTATTGAAGCTGATAGATGGGCAAGGCAAAAAACCTTACATATGGTTACCGGGGATAGTTTATGCTGATTACAATAGTGTCTTTCTTGGTTGTTATTGCGGTGCTTATTCTGGCTCATGAGCTGGGGCATTTTATTACTGCCAAGGCTTTTGGGGTGAGGGTAGATGAATTTGGCCTGGGTTTCCCACCACGATTGCTCTCAGTGAAATGGGGTGAGACAAGATACTCGTTAAATGCGATACCTCTCGGTGGGTTTGTCAAGATGGCTGGCGAGGAGGACCCAACCAAATCACGGAGTTTAGCCAGCAAGAGCGCAGGCATCAGGATACTGATTCTTAGTGCTGGCTCCCTGATGAACCTATTACTGCCACTCCTTTTGTTCTCAATCGCTTTTATGGTTCCTCATAATCTGGTGATGGGTCAGGTGTTAGTGCGAGAGGTGGCGGCTGATTCGCCAGCAGCTGTGGCTGGCATTGAGTCCGGTGATACATTGTTACGTATAGAGGGCAAACCGGTGCATAATATTGGCGACGTGCATCGCTACGTCCAGATTAATCTGGGTAAGGAAATTACGATGCTCGTTAAGCACGATGATGCCATTACCGAAGAGGTCCGGTTGGTACCGAGG
>CAYRNL010000039.1:0-7261 GCA_964425705.1 uncultured Dehalococcoidales bacterium | reverse complement strand
GTATCCTATGACGAGATAGAGAAGATAGTTAATGATAACGTTGAGGGTATTTTACTCTTGGGCAGCGAATGGAGGCTACTTCTTCCGGTGAGAACACTCAAGAGTGCTGCCTGGGAGGACCGACTGTTGCTGACTTAATCATTGCAGTCATAGTGAATGCCGTGGGTTACCTGGTCTCGGTAACAATAGCAAAGGCTATGGCTTTATCTTCGCAATGTGACAGGCTGAGCTTTATCTGCAAATCTTGAAAGCCTGTCTTGCCAATTTTAACCACTGGCGCTCCGCTCCTGTCATTGACTATTTCTATATCACGGTAATTACTTTTAGGTCTGTCCATATTGCAGAGTGCTTTAATTATTGCTTCTTTACCAGCGAATCTGGCGGTGAGGTGTGGGGCAGGTGTTTTCTTTGAGTAGCAATATTCTAATTCTTGCTGGGTAAATATTTTCTTGAGGAAGGGGCTATCTTGGGTATGTTCCGGCCCGGCAAACCGGTCAATGCTCTCAATATCAACCCCGATACCGAATTTACCTGTCGTTTCCATATTGTTCATCATGAAGTCTGCCCCTTGATTTACCTTTAGTTCACATGTCTAAGAGTCCACATTTTACGCAAAATTGTAGCAGCCAGTCAAATAGTTCGTGTTGTTAATTTTATACATTTAGTCTTGATGGTACGCTTAACACGATATAGCTAAGGTGTGGTAGAATGAGCAGATTAAAGAGCAAATAGGGGAGGCTATTTTATGAATGTTATCGCCATGCGTAGTGATACCATAACTCTGCCGATGGAGGAAATACGCTAGGCTATGTACCAGGCTGAGCTGGGAGATGATTGTTATGAGCAACGCAATTAGCTTTCGTTTAGTAAAGACTTGCCCCAGTAGCAGTGCCCGTGCTGCCGAACTGGTTACGCCTCACGGGGTGGTGCCAACGCCGGTATTCGCCCCGGTAGGTAGTCAGGCTACTGTCAAGGCGATGACTCCTGACGACCTGAGGGATATCGGAATAACGATGGTTATGGCTAATACCTACCATATCTATTTAAGACCGGGAATAGAGACGGTAGCAGAAATGGGGGGTCTCCACCGATTTATGGGCTGGGATAGAGCTTTACTTACCGATAGTGGTGGTTATCAAATATTTAGCCTGGCTCGTCTGCGGGAGGTCAGCGATGAAGGGGTGGTATTTCGTTCCCATATTGATGGCAGCCAGCACCTTATTACTCCTGAATTAGCTGTTCAGTTTCAGGAATCACTCGGTGCTGATATTATTATGGTTCTGGATGAATGTCCCTCCTACGCAGCTACCTTTGACGAGGTTAAGAAAGCAGCAGAAAGGACACATAGATGGGCGGAGAAATGCCAGAAATCTCAGACCAGTAGTAATCAAGCTCTTTTTGCTATCGTGCAGGGGGGCGCTTTTCCAGAGCTGCGTCGTCAATCAGCCAGTTTTCTCACCTCACTGGGGTTTCCCGGTTATGCTATCGGTGGCTTGAGTCTGGGAGAACCCAAGGCACTAACTCAAGCTATGGTGGTGGAAACGGTAGCCTTGCT
The DNA here is from genome assembly GCA_964425705.1 of uncultured Dehalococcoidales bacterium. Classification (GTDB taxonomy): domain Bacteria; phylum Chloroflexota; class Dehalococcoidia; order Dehalococcoidales; family DATKVW01; genus DATKVW01. The sequence goes on along the minus strand of CAYRNL010000039.1, from coordinate 5,706 downwards.
TCCCAAAGATAAGCCGAGATACCTTATGGGGGTGGGCTCTCCCGAAGATATAGTCCGGGCAGTGGATAAGGGGGTTGATATATTTGATAGTGCCCTGCCTACCCAGGTGGCAAGAAAAGGCGCCCTGTTCACCTGGCAGGGGAGGCGCAATATTCGTAAGGCTATGTATAGCCAGATGGAAGGTTCCATTGCTCCCGACTGTGATTGCTATACCTGCCGTAATTTCTCGGTTGCCTACCTGCATCACCTGTTCAAAAGCCAGGAGCTGCTGGCGTACAGGTTAGCCACTATTCATAACCTGAGATTTATGAATAACTTAATGAGTAAGATAAGGGATGCCATTATCAACGGCACCTTTGACTCCTTTAGAGACAGCTTTCTCACCAGTTATCAGCCTACCGATGAGAAGGTGAGCTTTGCTCAAAGGCAAAAATGGTTAAAGTCGTGGAATCATCGGGGGATAGCTGGAGACGAGCAGGATAATTTTTAGCGGTAAATAAGAAATGGACACGGGAGCATTGTTCAATAATCTATTATGGGTTGGTTTTGTTGTCATTGACTTGAGTCTTGCCGTTGTTGTTTATCGTTTCTTCGGCAAATTCGGGCTTTATGCTCTGATAGTTGCCTCGGTGATTACGGCTAATATTCAGGTGGTGAAGACAGTCCAGCTATTCGGTCTGGTTGCCACGCTGGGCAATGTGCTCTATGGTAGCATCTTCTTTACCACCGATATTTTAAGTGAAGTATATGGCAGGAAAGCAGCCAGGCGGGGGGTATGGCTCGGTTTCATCGGGATGGCACTTATGGCAATATGGATGCAGATTGGGCTGAAGTTCATCCCGGATATGTCAGATTTTGCTCAGGGTTCAATGGTAACCATCTTTGGGTTGATGCCCAGGGTGGCAGCCGGGAGCCTGATTGCCTACCTTGTATCTCAGCACCATGATATCTTTGCCTTCCACTTCTGGAAAGATAAGACAAAGGGAAGGTTTCTCTGGCTGAGGAATTGTGCTTCCACCATGGTCTCTCAGGCGATTGATTCCGTTATTTTCTGTGTTATCGCTCTGTGGGGTTTGTTTGATACCAATACCTGGCTGCAGATACTGGCGACAACTTACTTCTTGAAGTGGTTTGTGGCAGTGATTGACACTCCCTTCATCTATCTGGCAAAGCGACTTAGCAAAACTGTGGTAGCCAAAGAATCAGGCATTAAGCTCTTGGAATCAGAATGATGCTTCCCGTCGCTGTTTTTCTCTCAGGCTATATATACAACCACAGTAGTTCTGCCGGTAAAGCGACCACTCCTTCGCCAGTTCTACAGTCCGTTTGAAGCCTTCTTTCTTCTTAAAATCTCTGGCTAGAAATCTTTCCCCACCAATCTTCCGCCCCACCCGGTTAATCACCTCCGCCGATTTATGCGGGCTTACGGTTAGAGTGGTGGTAAAAGCATCCCAGCCGTGCTCCTTCATATAGAGGTAGGTCTTTTCTAATCTGAGCCGGAAGCAGACTTCACACCTCTTGCCACCTTCAGGCTCATTCTCCAGAGAACGGGTTTCCGTAAACCATTCTTCCGGGGTGTAAGGGGCTACTTCCAGAGGAAAGTCCATTTTCTGAGCTACCTGTTGGGCGATTTCCAGCCTTTGGTTGTATTCTTTCGGTGGGTGAATGTTGGGGTTGTAGAAGAATCCGATAACCTCGTGTCCTTCCGAGGTCAATCTCTCCACGACCCCGGCAGCACAAACTCCGCAGCATATATGCAGCACTATTTTCATGGGCTTACAGTATCAGCATGGCGTCACCAAAGCTGTAGAAACGATACTTCTGAGCTATCGCTTCCTGGTAAGCCTTGTTGATTAAGTCTTTGCCGGCAAAGGCAGTAACCAGCATCATTAGCGTTGATTTAGGCAAGTGAAAGTTGGTGATAAGGGCGTCAACTAATCGGAACCGGTATCCCGGTAAGATGAACAGACTTACCCAGCCTTCAAATGGCTGTAGGTTGATTGGGCTGCTGGCTTGGGCAGCAGCCTCGACCAGTCTTACCGTGGTGGTGCCGACACATATAACTCTTCGTTTTTCCACCCTGGCTTGAGACAACTGATTGGCTGTCTCCTGACCTATAATACCATACTCCTGGTGGATAGGATGTTCGGCAGGGTTATCCTCACGAACCGGCAGAAAGGTGTCAAGCCCTACATGCAGGGTAACAAACAGGCAGTGGATTCCTTTAGCCTTTATCCTGTTAATTAGCTCAGGGGTAAAGTGCAATCCGGCGGTGGGGGCGGCGGCACTGCCAGCCGCCTTAGCATAAACCGTCTGATAGCGCTCCGAATCCTTTAAAGGAGTATGAATGTACGGAGGCAATGGGATTCTGCCCAACTCTGGGAGTATCGCTTCGTCTGAGAATCTTATTATCCTAATGCCTCCCTCCTTTAGCTCAACCACCTCGGCTATAGTCTTGGATTTCTGCCCATTACCAGCACTTACATCACTTGCTAGTTCTAATCTGGTGCCAGCTTTAGCTCGTTTGGCGGGTCTGACCAGTGTTTCCCAGGTGTTGGCACTCAGCCGGCGCAGTAATAAAATTTCCACTCTGCCGCCAGTATCAACCTTGGTTCCACTGAGGCGGGCAGGAATAACCCGGCTGTCATTAAATACCAAAACATCACCTGCTTGGAGGTAATCAACTATTTTTGAGAAGCGGTGGTGCTTTAGTAAACCATTGCTACCGTTTACCACCATAAGCCGTGACTGGTCTCTGGGCTCGGTTGGGTTTTGGGCGATAAGCTCCGGGGGAAGAAAATAATCAAAATCACTGGTTTTCACTGATGTTACCCATTGGTAAATAATTCGGATAGCTTGACTAACGACAATTATAGGCACTTCTATGCTGAATGACAAAAGTTGACAGGCATTTCTGGTAGAGTTAACTTAGTGGTATAATTGTTCTGAGCTAATGGACAGTCTTTAGATGCACATCGCTACTTTTAAGACAGTTGGCTCTAAAGTACTATGGACAAGTTACATTACTTTGTATTATACTTACTCTCGCTTTGCCATTGGTGAGTTGGTGGTGAATGCGAATTGTAGCCAAACCAAATCTGATATCAGGAGGAGGTAGGGAGGGATTTTTGGAGTGGTTCTCTGGGGAGAGCTATGGAGAAGATTGGCGTTTTTATAATTGATAATAACTCAATATTCCGTGAGGGGCTTCGTCAGAGTTTTGCCAGGACAGAGGACATTGAGGTAGTGGGTGATTCTGGCATCAATGATGAGGCTGTGGAATTGGTGACTAGCTTCTCCCCGGTGGTAGTGCTGGTGGATATAGGAGTACCGCTACTCAGTGGTTTGGACCTGGCACGGCAGATAACCCAGCGTGCGCCGGGAACTTCAATAATTGTGCTAACCCCGTATGATGATGATGAATCTCTCTTCCAGGCAATCAAATCAGGAGCCATAGCTTATCTAAGTAAGGATGTCACCGCTGATGAACTGGCTACGACTATAAGGAGAATACATAAGGGAGAGCACATTATTAATGATACAGTGCTGACTCGACCTAAAGTGGCAGAGAGAGTGCTTAAGCAATTCCAGGACCTTTCCTTAATGGGCACAGCTATTGAGACTCTATCTGCTCCACTTACCACCAGGGAGCTGGAAATCCTCAACTATGTTGCTCGCGGTTACATAAATAAGCAGGTGGCACATAAGCTTGGCATCAGCGAGCAGACTATCAAGAACCATATGAGTTCTATTCTGCGCAAACTGGATGCCAATGACCGAACCCAGGCAGTGGTGCTGGCTATGCGCTATGGCTGGATTTCCTCTCAAATGGGCAAATCTCTGGAAACCGAAGTCACCAATAAAGTCTGAGACATTCCCCATTGCTGAATAGATAATTCAAAGGTCCCCCTCTTGACCTGACTCAGTTGCCCTCTTTTTTATTCCGGCATCACTTGGTCTTTCTCTCCCTATTGTTAACTTGTGTGGATTTCACTTTGGTGTAAAGAACCCTGGGGCAGACATAAGTAGGACTAAAATACCAGTTTCTAAACCCGAAAGTAATATTGTTGATGACCAAGCTCTCACTTAGAATTAAAGAGGTATTTTATATTGTATTGTAAGAGGGGTGAGTCGGGGAGATGAGCGTTTCTTCTAAACCACGGGCAAGTCTTCGTCAGGTGCTGATTGAGTCCGCTTTGGTCACTGCGGAGCAACTGAAGGAGATAAACCCCGAAGTTGATGATGCCAAGCTGGGTCAGCTGCTGGTAGGGCGAGAGATTATCTCGTCCCAGGAGTTGGCTTTGGCAGCTGGACTGCAGCTGAACATACCTCGTGTCAATCTCAACACCTACTCCATTCAGCCTGAGGTCCTGCAGCTGGTTCCGGAGTCAATAGCCAGAAGGTATAACATAATACCGTTAGCTATTATTGATAACACGCTGCAGGTAGCTATAGCCGATACCACTGTTATACAGATGTTAGAGACGGCGGTTTTCGGGACTCAGATGAAGATTGAGTCAATGATGGCTACTGCTGATGAGATTAGAGAAGCCGTTGACCTTAATTACAAACCCCACGCTGAGGTAGAGGGGCAGTCTGATGTTACTTCGCCTTCTCTGGTCCCCAGTGAGGATAGTGCTTCTGTGGAAACTATCTCTGAAACAACTGAAAAGATGGTTCGTCAGGATGAAGATGTAGAGGTGGAGCAGTCGCCGACAGACCGAAAGGATGCGGCTGCACTCAAGCCAGTAACGGTAGACGACTCGCAGTTGAGTCAGACTCCGGTTAACCTCAATACCTGCCAGATTCAGCCCGAGGCGTTACAACTAATTCCCGAAGTAATAGCTAGGCGATATAATGTTATACCCTTGACTGTTACTAATAATACTTTACAGGTAGCCATGGTGGAAGCGGATGATATCCTGACAATTGAAGCACTGGCAGCCCGGGCTAAGGTGAGGATTGAGCCGGTGAAAGCCGTTGCTGAGCAGATTCGGGAGGCTATTGACCGTAATTATAAAGCATATAGTGAGATTGAGGAACAACTCAGCCATATTTCTCCGTCCACATCGAAGGTTGAGGAGAAAGTTCATGCTCAGGCTGTTGCTGATGCACCAGTAGTTCGTGCTCTGGACCTTCTCATTAATGAGGCGGTGAAGAATCGAGCCTCCGACATTCATGTTGAGCCACAGGAAGATAGACTGCGGGTGCGCTATCGTATTGACGGTGTGCTACATGACACCATGTCTCTACCTCTGAGTGCTCATACCCCACTCATCTCCAGGTTGAAAATTTTGGCTAATATGAACATCACTGACCATCATCCTCAGGACGGTCAGTTCTCAGCTAAAGTAGGAAACCGAAAGATAGATATCCGGGTGGCTACCATTCACACGGCATATGGTGAAATGGCAGTGCTACGTATTTTGGATAAATCATTCTCAGCGCTCGGACTCTCCGAGCTCGGCTTTTTACCGAGCAACCTGGAGCAATATGAGAATATGCTGAAGTTTCCCTTCGGTATGATTTTGATTAGTGGTCCCACCGGCTCAGGTAAGACCACAACTCTTTATGCTTCGGTTACGCACCTTGACTGTAAGGAACGCAATATCATCACGGTGGAAGACCCTATAGAGTACCGTTTTAAAGATATCAATCAGATTCAGATTAATCCTCGTGCTGGACTGACTTTTGCCAATGGTCTGC
>CAYRNL010000038.1:0-7298 GCA_964425705.1 uncultured Dehalococcoidales bacterium | reverse complement strand
TCCAAGAGAGGCGAAACCTCTCTTATTTAGTTATTTCCCCCTCCTTAAAAGAAGAGGGGGATACAGGGGGTAGGTTGCTAGACAGCTACTCTCTTAGCTTATATAGGAGGATAAGGTTATTTAGTAGAGGGATTAAAAGGGGCTTTGCCCTTTAAAGAGAGACAGGGTTGATAAACAATCTCTAAGCAGTCTCGTTGCCTTAGATAAGCTGGGTATGATATAGTTTGGGTAGTGGAAAACAAAGTTGATTTTATCATCTCGGGCACGGTTACTTCACCTCAGGGCTTTCGTGCCGGGGCTACTTATGCCGGACTGAAGAAAAACGAGACTGGCGTCCTTGACCTTGGCATCCTCTTTTCCGAAGCGCCCTGTGTGGCTACTGCCTTGTTTACCGCTAATAAGATTAAGGCAGCCCCGGTAGTCCTATCTCAGCAGCGTTTGCAGTCGGGAAAAGCGGTGGCGGTGGTAGTAAATAGCGGCTGCGCCAATGCTTCTGTTGGTGAGCCGGGTCTGAATGACGCTACCGAGATGACGGAGCTTACCGCCGGGAATCTCGGGGTATTGCCTGCGGACATTCTGGTAGCCAGCACCGGTGTTATTGGCGAGCGGTTGCCTATGGAGCTGATAAGAGAGGGTATAAACCATATCGCCCTGTCCGAAGAAGGCGGTCACGAGCTAGCCAGGGCGATTATGACCACCGATACTGTTCCCAAGGAAACAGCAGTCGTTACCAAGGTTGATGGTAGCCAGTTTATCGTTGGTGGGGTGGCTAAAGGCTCGGGGATGATTCATCCTGACTTGGCTACGCTACTCTGCTTTCTGACCACTGATGCTGCTGTGGATATAGATTTTCTTAAGTCAGCCTTGCGCCGTGCGGTGGATATTTCTCTTAACATGGTTTCCATTGATGGAGATACCAGTCCCAATGACACGGTGCTGATAATGGCTAACGGACTGGCAGGGAATGAGACTATTTCATCGGGTAGCCGGCTGGCTGAGGCTTTTCAGCAAGCCCTTGACCAGGTTTGTATTTATCTGGCGAAGAGTATTGCCCGTGACGGCGAAGGGGCAACCAAGCTTATTGAGGTTACGGTTAAAGGGGCAGCTAACCTTGATGAAGCCAGGTTAGCGGCAAGGATAGTGGTAAGCTCGCCGCTGGTGAAGTCGGCAGTGCACGGTAATGACCCTAACTGGGGGCGGATTGTAGTAGCCGCGGGTCGGAGTGGGGTGGAAATGGTGGAGTCAAAGATTGACCTGTATATCGGTGACATCTGTCTGGTCAGGGGTGGTTGCCCGGTATCGTTTAATCGGGGACAGGTGATGGATGTGCTGCGTCAGGACGAGGTGCCAATAAGTTTGCAGTTTAATCTGGGCTCAGGTGGTGCTACCGCCTGGGGCTGTGACCTGTCCGAGGAATATGTCACCATTAACAGCCAGTACACCACTTAACAGCAGGAGAAAATTAAGGGAGTTATGAGGGGCGCAGCCCCTCTATAGAAATTACTCCCCCTTCCCCTTAGCAAGGGGAAGGGGGATAAAGAGAGATAGGGTCATTAAATGGCGGGTAAAGTCATCGTAGTTAAGATAGGTGGGGCTACCTTGGGTAGTAGTGATACCACTGTTGAGGACTTGGTTACGCTGCAAAAGCAGGGCAGGTCACTGGTGGTAGTCCATGGCGGCGGCAAATTAATCACTGAGTGGCTAGAGAAACAGGGGATTTCCAGCCGCTTTGTCCAGGGGGAGCGGGTAACCGATAAGCCAACGCTTGAGGTGGTCATTTCAGTGCTGGCCGGGCTGGTCAACAAGGAAATTGTAGCTGCGATTAACAGCCTGGGGGGGCGGGCAGTGGGTCTTAGCGGCGTGGACGGAGCTATTATTCAGGGTGAGGTCAAGAATAAGGAGCTGGGTTATGTCGGTTCGGTAGCCAAAATAGACCTCACCACAGTAGCGATTTTGTTACAGTCGGGCTATATCCCGGTGATAGCCCCGGTAGCCCTTTATTCTAATAAATCAGACGAAAAGGTGAGGATACTTAACATTAATGCTGATATTGTGGCTGGTGAGATGGCGGCTGCCATTGGTGCTGAATCCCTAATCTTTTTAACTGATGTCGCTGGTATTAGCAACCAAGCCGGCAGGTTGCTGCCGCAGCTGTCACCCGGTGAGGCTGAAGTGTTGATGGCTTCAGGTATCGCTTCGGGAGGGATGGTGCCCAAGATTAAAGCCTGCCTGATAGCTTTATCCGGTACTTCGGCCACACACATCATAGATGGCAGAAAGCCACACGCTTTGCTCGGAGAAATTGAAGAAGGCGGTAGTGGCACGAGAATACAACATTTACACGGGTAGATTGAAGAGATTGTGTAGCGACCTATTCCCCTGACCCCCTTCCCTTAATAAGGAGAGGGGGATAAAGGGGGTGAGGTTAATAAGCAATCTCACTAAAGGGAGTAAGAAATGAGCAACTGGCAGGAACTGGAGCATCAATACTTTATGAATACGGTGCAGCGGGTACCGATAACTCTGGTGAGGGGGCAGGGAGCGCGGGTGTGGGACGAGGATGGTCGGGAGTATCTTGACTTTGTCGGTGGCTGGGCGGTGGATTGTCTGGGGCATTGTCATCCGGCGTTAGTTAAAGCGATAACAGGACAGGCGCAGACACTGATTCAGACTTCAAACCAGTTCTATACTATTCCTCAGGTTCGTTTGGCTGAGCTTTTGGTTCAGAATAGCTGTCTGGACAAGGTCTTCTTCTGCAATAGTGGTGCTGAGGCTACTGAAGGAGCCGTGAAGCTGGCGCGTCGTTACGGGCATCTCTATCTTAATGGAGCCTATGAGGTTATTACGGCGACTAATTCCTTTCACGGTCGTACCCTGGCGATGACCGCAGCTACCGGTCAGGCCAAATTTCAACAGCCATATGTTCCATTGCCGGTTGGTTTTGTTAGCGTTGATTTTAATAATGTTGAGGCGATAAAGTCGGTGACTACCGAAAAAACCTGTGCCGTGATGCTGGAGGTGGTGCAGGGGGAGGGTGGCGTTAATCTGCCAGGTAATGATTATCTAGCCGCAGTGCGGAGATGGTGCGACCAGAAGGGTATCCTGCTCATTCTGGATGAGATTCAAACCGGGATAGGGCGGCTGGGAACACTATTTGCTTATGAGCAGTATGGTGTTGAACCTGATATAATGACATTAGCCAAGGGCTTGGCTGGTGGCGTGCCCATCGGGGCGATACTGGCTAAGGATAAAGCCTCTGTTTTTGTTCCCGGGGAACACGGTTCTACCTTTGGGGGTAATCCCTTAACCTGCGCTGCCGGTTACGCTACGGTAAAGTTTGTCATTGACCATAATATTGCCGGTAATGCCGGAAAAGTGGGACAGTATTTTATTAGTGGTCTGGAAAAACTAAAACAGAAATTCCAGTTTGTTACTGAGGTGCGTGGACGAGGGCTGTTGATAGCTATGGAGTTTAGTTCGGATATCGCCGGGACATTGGTAACGGCTTGTCTGGATGGGGGTTTGCTGGTTAATCGAGTGAAACCCAATACCTTGCGTTTTATGCCTCCCCTTGTTATCGGAAACAAGGAGGTTGATAAGGCGCTGGGTATTTTAGATAAAGTATTATCCAGTGTTGTTAACAATAAATGACTAAGAAGATACGTATAATTAAGATAGGAGCAATATTAACTGTAGTTTTATCGTTGGCTATTGTGATTATGGCTCCGCCGTCCCTGGTGACTGGGATAGTCAGTGAGGTTGGGGCTGGGGGTTTTCCCATATCGGCTGCTGACTTTTCTGCGGTGCCTCAACCGGTAGTTGAGGATGCCACCGGGTTAGCTGTGGAATTATTTGCAGATTCCCCAGAGCAGTGTGATGATTTTGTGTGCCAGATATTAGCCACCTATTTGGAGGCTAGAGACAAGGATTTTATTATGTTTTTTAATTCAGGCGGCTGGGGTTGGAATCTGCTGGAGATTTCCCCTGACTGGAACACTATCTTTGACGGTATTCGATCTGAATTAGGCGACTTAGGTTATACCTCACTGTGGCTGAATTATCGGCGGACGATTGACCCCTTGAAGGGACATCTTGACGAGCTTATGTCAATGATAAGCCTTCATCCGCGCAAGGCTAAAGATTTAGCCTCCAGAGTAGAGTTTCTCACCGACCACATTCCTGACCTCAAGGTCATCATCGGTGGTGAAAGTAACGGCACCATTATCTGTGATAGTGCGATGAATATTTTGAAGGATAATCCCCAGGTTTATAGCATTCAAACGGGCCCTCCCTTCTGGTATAAGAATGTTATGCAGGATAGAACACTGGTTATTAGAAGCAATGGGGTAATTCCGGACGCCTTCAGCCAGGGAGACCTTTTTACCATAGTTTGCGTTAACCTGGAATCTTTTTTGGGTTTCTCCAGGCCAGAAGATTCAGGTAAGATATTACTTTATGTAGGGGCACCGGGACACGAATACTGGTGGCAGGATGTTGCAGTCTATTCTCAAATTACTAGCTTTTTGCAGCAAATGCTGGTATTAGATAGTGGAGGTTAATTTAAAGGAGGTTGGGTATGTCGGGAAAAGTAGTACTAGCCTATAGCGGCGGATTGGATACATCGGTGGCTATAAGGTGGCTTAAAGAAAAGTATGACCTGGATGTCATTGCTCTCACCGTTGACGTGGGTAATGAGCGTGATTTCTCCGCTATTCAGCAAAAGGCACTTAAAGTTGGTGCCGTAAAGGCAGTGGTTAAGGATGCCAAAGAGCTATTCGTCAACGACTTTGTTTTCCCGGCGTTGCAGGCTAATGCCCTCTATGAAGGGCAGTATCCATTAGCTACGGCTCTGGGTCGACCCCTGATGGCTAAGTTGCTGGTGGAGTTAGCCCGGCAGGAGGGAGCTTCAACAGTGGCTCATGGCTGTACTGGTAAGGGAAACGACCAGGTAAGGTTTGAGGTTGGTGTTAATACTCTGGCGCCTGACCTTAAGATTATAGCTCCGGCTCGGAAGTGGGGCATGACTCGTGAGGAAACAATAAGCTACGCTAAACGTTATAACATTCCGATACCGGTTACTGTCTCCAGTCCCTATTCCATTGATGAATGTCTGTGGGGGCGGGCTATTGAATGTGGAGTTCTGGAAGACCCCTGGGTTGAGCCTCCCGAGGATGCGTTTACCTGGACGAAATCACCCAGCGAAGCTCCTAGTGAAGCGGAGTATGTGGAGGTTGGTTTTGATAAGGGGATACCGGTTACCCTCAATGGACAGAAACTGGATGGAATTGCTCTTATTCAGCAGTTAAATGAGCTGGCTGGGAAGCATGGTGTGGGCAGGATTGACCACATAGAGGACAGGCTGGTGGGGATAAAGTCAAGGGAGGTTTATGAAGCTCCGGCAGCGGTAGTATTACTTCAGGCGCATAAAGCTCTGGAGGCAATGACCTTGTCCCGGGACCAGCTGCGTTTCAAAGAGGGAGTATCTCAGCAATACTCTGACCTTGTTTATAATGGGCTTTGGTTTAGCGGATTGCGTCAGGATTTAACTGCCTATGTGCAGTCGTCACAGCGATTTGTTACCGGTACCGTGCGCTTGAAGCTGTTTAAAGGAAATTCTGTGGTGGTGGGGCGGAAAGCTCCGGCATCACTGTATAATTATGGTCTGGCAACCTATGATAAAGGTGATGTCTTTGACCCGAGCTACGCGGAAGGGTTTATCCGCCTCTGGGGGCTGTCAGCCAAAACCCAGTCACAGGCGCAGGATATAACCAAATGAGCTTGACGCTTGTCTGGTGATGTTATACTGATAAGGGGTGAAAGGGGGTTAAAGTGAGCCATATACGGGGTCGTTTTTATAAGGCAGCAGATAAATCGGCTATCAACTATACCGCCTCGCTCCCCTTTGATTGGCGATTATATCGCCAGGATATTGCCGGTAGTGTTGCCCACGCCCGAATGTTAACCAGACAGGGGATAATTTCCGGTGAAGAAGCCGAGATTATCATAAACGGGCTGGATTCTATTCGGGAAGAGATAGAGCGGGGTAAGTTTCCGTTTAAGTCGGAGTTGGAAGATATCCATATGAATATTGAAGCCCGGCTTATGGAGAAGGTAGGTGAGGTGGGGGGTAAGCTTCACACCGCTCGCTCCCGAAATGACCAAATAGCTCTGGATTTACGCCTGTTTACCAAGGAAGCAATCTCAAACACTGTAGCCAGGCTCAGAGGACTTCAGCAGGCGCTGATTGGTCTGGCGGAAGCCAATAAAAATGTAGTTATTCCAGGATATACCCACCTGCAGCCGGCACAACCAGTGCTGTTGGCTCATCACCTTTTAGCCTATTTTGAGATGTTCCAGAGGGATATTGACCGGTTTGGCGATTGCCTGAGGAGAACTGATGTTATGCCTCTGGGCAGTGGTGCTTTAGCCGGCGTAACCTATAATATTGACCGGGAGTTTGTAGCCCGTGAGCTGGGCTTCAGCCAGCTAAGTCAGAATAGTATGGATGCTGTTTCAGATAGGGATTTTGTCATTGAATATGAAGCTTCCGCCAGTCTTGGCATGATGCACCTTTCCCGACTGGCTGAGGAGATTATCCTGTGGTCTTCCGCCGAGTTCAATTTCATTGAGCTTGATGAGGCTTATGCCACCGGCTCCAGCATTATGCCCCAGAAGAAGAATCCGGATATTGCCGAGCTGGCTCGGGGGAAAACGGGAAGGGTCTATGGTGGGCTTATGGCTCTGCTGACGACGATGAAGGGTCTTCCCCTATCCTACAATAGAGACTTGCAGGAGGATAAAGAGGGTTTGTTCGATGTCGTGGATACGCTTCAGTCTACATTGGAGGTATTTACCGGCTTGGTTAAAACTCTGAAAGTTAAAGCGGAGAATGCAGGTCAGGCGGTTAAGCGGGGCTACATTCTCGCCACTGATTTGGCTGACTATCTGGTCAGGAAGGGAGAAGCCTTCCGCACGGCTCATAATGTAGTGGCTGAACTGGTAAGCTATGCTGTAGAAAAAGATAAATCATTTACTGAGCTTAGCCTCGCTGAGTATAAGAAATTCTCTCCCTTATTTGAGGATGATGTTTACGCCATTACCGTAGAGTCATCCCTTGTCGCCAGGGATGTTATCGGGGGAACCGCTCCCAGACAGGTAGACCGGGCATTAGCCAATGCCAAGAAAGTAATTGAGGGTGCCCAACATAGAAAGTAGTCGTCAGGTTAAATTGGCTCCGTCTATTCTCTCGGCTGATTTTGGTCGGCTGGGTGAGCAGGTGGCTGAGGCCACCAGGGCGG
>CAYRNL010000037.1:4319-7427 GCA_964425705.1 uncultured Dehalococcoidales bacterium | reverse complement strand
AATTTTGGTGGGAGAGATACGGGATGCTGAGACAGCGGAGATAGCGGTTCAGGCAGCGCTAACCGGACATCTGGTACTTTCCTCAGTTCATGCCAATGATACCGTTGGTGCTCTTTTCCGGTTGATTGACTTGGGAGTGGGACCATTCCTCGTTTCCTCGGCGCTTATCGGGGTCATTGCCCAGCGAATGGTGCGCAGGGTTTGTCAATACTGCCAGCAGCTTTGTCCCGCTCCAGCTGAGGCGCAACTTGCCTACTATAAAGAGACCGGTGAGGAACGAACCAAATTCTATTACGGAAGTGGCTGTAATTTATGTGCTGATACTGGTTATCTGGGTCGCACCGCAGTTTTTGAAAATCTGACTATGAGTGAGGAAATAAAAAGGTTGCTGCTTACCGGAGCCAGTGCTGCGCAAATACGGGCTCAGGCAAAAAAAGAAGGCATGGCATCAATGTGGCGCGATGGTATGCTCAAGGTAAAGGCGGGTATTACTACTCCCTGCGAGGTGCTGCGCAATATATTTACTATAGGATAGAAGTATGGATTTCAGTTATCTAGGCTATGACGAAAGTAAAAAGATAGTGAAAGGCACTATAGCTGCCGCCAGTGAAGAGATAGCCGGGCGGATTCTGTCTCATAATGGCTACCGGGTTCTTTCCCTGGAGCCGGTGACCCAGTTTATGCCTGACTGGGAGAAGGCATTTCCATCTCTCTTTCGGGCAAAGCCAAACGAAATAATTATGTTCTCTCGTCAACTGGCTTTGCTTCTTGAATCGGGCATTGACATTGTTACCTCTTTGGATCTGCTGCGAACACAAGCCTCAAACCGTCAGCTAAAAAGAGTACTGGGTGACATTATCTCTGACCTTCGTAGTGGTGACAGGCTGTCAGTGGCACTGGATAAACACCCCAAGGTTTTTCCCGCTATTTATCGTCGGTCATTGGGTGTGGGAGAACAAAGCGGGGGATTGGAGATAGTACTAAGACAGATAGCCGATTATATGGAGCGGGAAACTACTACCTCCAAAGGAGTAAAGAATGCTTTGAGGTATCCGGCTATCGTTTCTGTGGTGGCGGTTATTGTGATAGCCGTGCTGATTGTCTTTGTTCTGCCGGCTTTTATTGACTTATATAGCTCACTCGGGGCTGAGTTACCGCTTGCAACCAAGATGCTTCTTGGTGCTATGGAATGGCTTACTAAATATGGGCTTTATCTTATAGGGGTGATGGGTTTTATTGGTGTTTTCATCTTTGCCTACATTAAGACACCGGCAGGAAGATACGAGTGGGATAAGCTGACGTTTAAGCTGCCGCTGTTGGGGCGAGTTGTCCATCTTAACGAACTCGCCCGCTGCTGTCGGAGTATGTCTCTGCTGTTTCGTGCTGGTTTACCTCTACCGGAAATAATGTATCTGGTTATTGAGAGTACCAGTAATAAAATGATGAAAAAAACTTTTACCGATGTTCGGCAGGATATGATTAAAGGTGAAGGTTTATCCCGACCTATGGCTAAGCATGAACTTTTCCTGCCGATGATGGTGCAGATGGTTGGAGTTGGTGAGGAAACTGGTAATCTTGATGTTACTCTGCTGTCTGTGGCTCAAAGCTATGAGACCGAATCTGAAGACAAAGTGCACTCTCTTATCGGACTTATTCAACCAGCTATGACCGTAATTATAGGCTTAGTAGTTGCCTTTATCGCCTTATCGTTAGTTTCTGCAATGTATTCTGTCTATGGACAGATAGCTTAGTTAAAGGAGGAGCTGCCGGTGCTGGCCTTTTTATTGGCTAAGTTCAATATTTTGAGGAGAAACGAGGTCGGGGTAAGTCTCATTGAGACCCTGATAGCTCTGGCTCTCCTTGGCATGATTTCGGTCCCCTTTCTTAGCGGTCTGGCTGCTACCTCCAAAGCCAGTCTTGTCGGTGACGAACGAACTACTGCTGAATGCCTGGCCCGAAGCCAGATGGAGTATATTAAGGGTCAGACTTATATTGATTACTCTGACCCAGGACACGGTGAGTATGTATTGGTAACACCCCCGGTTGATTACACTGTTGAGGTTATTGCTGAGCCTATTAACCCGGACACAGGAGAGTCTTTACCTTCGGGACAGGATGATGGTCTTCAGCAGATAACGGTAACGGTTATACGTGATAGCGAGTCAGTGATTGCCATTGATAGTTACAAGGTGTATAGAGGTGACTAGATGAGGCGAGGCGAGAGAGGTTTCACTATCATTGAATTGACAATGATGATTGCGGTGGTAACTATTGTAACCGGCGCTGCCAGTATGGGTATATTTCAGGTAGTAGAGGTTACCGAGCACAGTAGTGACCAGATGACTGCCATGCGTCAGGTGCAGAATGCTGGCTACTGGATTAGCCATGATACCCAGATGGCACAGACTATTACCGTTGGTGATGACCCGGGAACCCCCGGCCAGGAGGAGTTCCTTACCTTGAGCTGGACTTATTGGGAAAGTGGCGAAGTGCATAAAATCATCTATATCCTTGAGGATATGGCTGATGCACTCAGCAGGTTTAAACGACAGCATCTGACCTATGATGCTGAAGGCGTGCCGACAGGTAATGAGATGACCCTTGTTGCTGAAAATATTGACTCGGCGAGTTTTGTTGACCAGGGCAGCACCTGGAAATTAACCATACAAACCCGCTCGGGAGATGAGATTGAGACCAGAGAATATACCATTATTAACCGGGCAAGCATGTAACAACTGGAGTTAATGTATAGCAGGAGAGACCAATGAAAAAGATGTTAGGTAAACTAAGAAGAGACGAAAAAGGAATGGCTCTGCCCGCGGTCTTGATTTTGCTGGTTATAGGTGGGCTTACCATTGTTCCTCTCCTTTCTTATATGACCATCGGGTTGAAGGCTGGTCAAATCCAGGAAGCAGAGATGGACTGGCTTTATGCTGCTGATGCCGGATTGGAGGAAAGTTTATGGGAGATAAGGAACGAGGAGACATTATTTGACCCTTATGACTACGAGGCAGAACTCGTCTATGAACTACCCGCTGATATAAATGATAAAGATGTAGAGGTAACTATAAAGCCGATCTGGCCGCTGGATGGTTTGGAGAGCGATGT
>CAYRNL010000037.1:2194-4219 GCA_964425705.1 uncultured Dehalococcoidales bacterium | reverse complement strand
ATCTGCTGTGAATGTTACCAGGTTACTTCTATAGCTTCCGATAACATTACAGGTAAGCAGAAGACTACGGGGACTTATATCAGCCGGGAGATAGCCAGTAAACCAGCCCCTATCCTGCGGGGAAATTATCAAGCTATAGGTAATAGCTTGATGGAAGACACTAACGGCGATTACCATGGTGTCCGAGACGTGTTGCACGGGGAGAGTAGTGCCAGCGTTTCTGAAATCCCTGCTGATGCTGATGTGAAAGGGGCTTATCTTTACTGGTCAGCCTGGCGGGATTATGATGGTGAACAGGTGGCTGACCTGAACGTTGGTCTCAAGGTAAACGACCAGTCAGTTTATTATAATGAGGAGGGTGAAGCAATACTGGGTGAACCTCCGCCTGTTCCTGAGATTGAAACCTTGAGACCAAATGACGATGGCAATTATGACGAGTGTAGCAACTCTGGTGACTATCCCAACTACGAGTGTGTAGACGACGTGTCTCCTGATGAGTCATCCACCTATGTCTATTCAAGTGGTGGTGACACGTTAAGGGACACTTATAATATTCAAAACCATAGTGAAGGCATGGGTGCTATTGATAGTGTAACGGTGTATGCCAGAGCCAGGGCGTATTATTCAGGGTCATGTGCTGACATGAGGATGCAAATTATGTCTCGAACACACTCTGCAAATTACTATGGAGACGTAATTACCCTTATCGGTAATGCCGGCTGGGATAATTATTCTGAAACATGGACAACCAATCCCGATACGGGTCAACCCTGGACCTGGGATGAAATAGATGATTTACAAATCGGGATAAAGCTGTATGACGATGGTTATGGCTATCCTCAATGCACTCAGGTCTATGCTGAAGTTACCTACCAGCCGCCTTTCCAGGGGATGATTGCCGACAGGTGGTGGCTGCTGGATAATAACGCCCCTGACTACTCCTACTCCTGTTTTAAAGATGTTACGGAAGCAGTCAGGCTCGTTACCACCATTGGCAACGCTAACTATACAGTCATCGGTGTCGCGGGTTCAACCGGGGGTGAATGGTCCTATGCCGGCTGGTCTCTGGTTATTGTTTACTTCAGCCCTTCAGAAGATGCGCGACAGCTTTATCTGTATGATGGCTTCCTTTACGCCGGTAGTTATTCTAGCCATACCTTTAACATCAGTGGCTTCAAAGCCCCGCCGGAAGCCGAAGCCAAGCTAACCTGCTTTGTCGGCGAAGGTGATGAGTGCTATACCGGGGATTACATAAAGTTCAACGGGAATTACCTGTATGATGAAGTTAACCCTCAAACCAATGTCTGGAATGGTAAGTCCAGCGGTCTTGATGGGCTATCTATTGACGGGGTGGATATTGACACCTTTGAGGTCTCAAGTCCTATTATAGAGGGTGGAGATACCTCAGCCGAGATATATTTAAAAACCCGCACTGACTGCTGGAACCTGTGCTATCTTATGCTGTCCTTCCGTGATGTTCCCGGCGGGAACAGGCCGGACAGGATAGGTACCATTAGTTATAGTTATGGAGGCGGGTAATAAGTGATGAAACTGAGTAAGACGACCTTAATATTTCTGGGTGTGGGCATCTTTGCTATCCTGGCTATTGGCATGGGTATGGCTTACGCTCAGCAAAGCAAGGAGCAAAGTCGCCTAGATGGGCAGCTTTCTCTGGCTCAGTTGCGATTATCCACTTTCGCACCTCAGAAGCTTTTACCTAAAGTAGAGGGACTTGAAGGCGAGCTGGCTAAGCTTGAGACACAACTCAAGGGTACCAAGGCACTTCTTTGTCAGTCCAGAGAGAGTATTGAGGCTACCGATACCCTGTTTGATATTGCTGAGGTTTATGATGTAAGGATAATAGGGATTAGCTCACCGGGTCTGAGCGATAAGGAGATAGAGGGAGTTGCCTGCCCGGTTCTGACAGTTATGGTACAGCTTGAGGGAGATGTGCCCAATCTAATTGACTTTGCCGTCAGGCTAAGCGAGGAATTTACTACCGGTGTGATTCAATCGGTAGGCATA
>CAYRNL010000037.1:0-2094 GCA_964425705.1 uncultured Dehalococcoidales bacterium | reverse complement strand
TGGCTAAAAAGGTGGTTACTCTATATATTGATGATAACGGTCTCAGTTTGCTGGAAGCCAAAGGCAAGCGAGTAAAAAAGTGGGCTAGTGTTCCCTTGGAACCAGGCTTGGTTCAGGATGGCGTCGCCCTTGACACCGCGGAGCTGGCTAATAAGATTAGGGAGCTCCTCAAGGCTCAGAAAGTGAGAACGAAAAAAGCCATCGTTGGTTTGAGCGGGCTCCATTGCCTGTCTCGGGTGCTTACTGTGCCTAAAGTACCCGAGGATTTGCTGGCTAAAGCAGTGAGTCAGGAGGCGGAAAGGACTTTATCTGTCCCTCTGGACCAGCTTTATCTATCCTGGCAGGTTATCTCTAGTTCTAAAGAAGAAATGCAGATATTTGTGGCTGCTGTGCCGTGTAATACTGCTGATTCCATGGTTGAAGCACTGCGTCAGGCGGGTGTTAAGCCTTATCTTATGGACTTAAAACCCCTAGCCCTGACCAGGACGGTACAGGATGCAACTGCGGTAATCGTTGACATTCAGAAAAATGAGTTTGACCTGGTAATTATGGTAGACGGGATTCCACACCCCATCCGCACCGTACCTTTTCCCAGTGAGTCACTGCCCCTGAAGGAGAGATTAGCGGTTGTAAAGGAAGAGCTGGAGAGAACTATCAAATTTTATAATTCCAGCTCCCCGGATAAACCTCTTGAGTCGGACCAAACCATATTTATTTCCGGAGAACTGGCAGACAGCCCGGAGCTATGCCGTTCCTTGCTAAAGGGATTGGGATACCCCGTTTTACCGTTATTATCATCGCTTAAGTGTCCCAAGAACCTGGCTCAAAGTCAGTATATGGTCAATATTGGTCTGGCACTCAAAGAGCTCTCGCCGGGGAAGAAAACTTATCCTTCATTAGTGAATCTGAATGTTCTACCTGAGGTATACCAGCCCAAGCCTATCTCTTTGGCTTTAGCCAAGTTTCTTCTTGCGCCTGTCATTATCCTGATGGCTATAGGGTTGCTTATTCCCCTGGCAATGATGGTACGCGATGCCGCTGCCAATACAGCATTGCTGCAGGTTGAAATAGATGCTACCAATCAAATGGTGAGTCAAAAGCGACTACAACAGCAGTCGCTGGAGAAGGAGATTGCCGGACTGGAAAGCCAAATTACCGAGCTGAAAACAGCCAATGATACTTTTACCGCAGTGCTTGGCAATTTTAGTCAGCAGCAGGGGATGGTTAATGGTGATTTAAGGGTGACGACCTCTACCCTGCCGGATACGGTGAATTTGAGCGATATTACTCACGCCAGTGGTAAATTGACCATAAAGGGTGCGTCACCCAGTGAGGCGGAAGTTTTGACATACGCTCGTTCCTTGAGAGCCAGCGACAGGTTCTCTGCGGTTATCATCTCAAGTATAGAACAGGCTGAAGATATAGAACAGGCTGTAGACGGGGTAACATTTGCCCTGACACTTAGTGTTAAGGAGTAGGTTTAATGGATATTTTCTCATTGCTTGATTTAGCCAGATTAAAGTCTGCTTCTGATTTACACATTGTTGCTTACAGCCCGCCTATGCTGCGAATTAATGGCTCGCTTGAGCCGGTGGTGGATATTGCCCCGTTAACACCTGACGACATAAGGCAGGTGTTTCTTGAGCTAACGACACCCGAGGAAAGTGAGGATTTTAAGCGCTTTTTGGAGCTGGATTTTGGTTATTCTTTAGCTGATGGCAGCCGGCTCAGGTGTAACGCAGCTCAGCAACGCGGGGCGATTAGTCTTGCCATCCGTTTGCTGCCGCCAGTTATCCCCACCATGGATGAACTGGGATTGCCCCAGGTCTGTAAAGAGTTGATACTCAAACCGCGAGGGCTGGTGGTCATCAGCGGACCTACCGGGAGTGGTAAATCTACCACACTGGCAGCTATGATTCAGTATCTAAACACCAGCGAGAGTCGCCATGTGGTTACCATTGAAGACCCTATAGAGTATGTTTATTCCGGTAAACAGTGTGCTATCACTCAGCGGGAACTGGGTAGTGATACCCATTCTTTCGCTGAGGCATTAAGACATGTGCTGAGGCAGGACCCGGATGTAATTCTGGTTGG
>CAYRNL010000036.1:0-7600 GCA_964425705.1 uncultured Dehalococcoidales bacterium | reverse complement strand
CCCAGCATGGTTAGAGCCGAGCGCAACTTACTAGACAATAGTGCTCTTATGGCAATACTGAAGAACTCAATAAGCTTCATAATTTCCTCTACAAACTAGGCTTAGCCCGAAGCTGCCTGAGTAACTTTCTCATCACTGCTGATCTTACCGTCATGGAGCCGGATTATACGCTGAGTTTGTTCGGCTATATCCATCTCATGGGTAACCAGCACCACAGTGATACCATCCTGGTTGAGGTTACGAAAGACGGAAATAATCTGGTCGGTAGAGACGCTGTCAAGGTTACCGGTAGGCTCATCAGCCAGAATAACATCTGGATTGTTCACCAGTGCCCGAGCAATGGCTACCCGCTGCTGCTCACCACCGGATAACTCCGTTGGTTTGTGATTAGCCCTGGCTCCCAGCCCCACCCGGTCTAAAGCCTCTGTAGCTCGCTTATGCTTCTGGCTGCTACCACTATAGATAAGGGGTAGCTCGACATTAGCTAAGGCGCTGGCACGGGATAAGAGGTTGTATTCTTGAAAAACAAAACCCATCCTTTTATTTCTCATCTCGGCTAGCCGGTTATCGCCAAGTCGGCTAACATCAGCTCCGTCAAAGATGTATTTACCTAGATTAGGCTTATCCAGAAAGCCGATGATATTCATCAGGGTAGACTTGCCTGAACCCGAGGCACCAATGATAGCCACCATCTCCCCTCGATTAATAGAGAGAGTTATCCCCCTGAGAGCAGGAACCTCAACCTTACCCATGCGGTAAATCTTAGTAATATTTTCAAGTTCAATCATTTTCAATACATACCATGTGCTTAAAATAACCCAGATGACTCAGGCTTAGCTCGGCTTTCTCAGTACTACCTCACCTTCTTTAAGCCCGTCTATAATCTCAGTCTCAAAGCCGTCACTTAAACCCACAACTACCAGCCTTTCCTCAGTTTGCTTATCAACCACAACCTGAACTATTGCCCTGCCCTGGCTGTCCTTGATGATAGCCCGGCTTGGCACAAGCAGCACGTTGCTCCGTTCGCTGATGATGATGTCAGCGGTGGCACTCATACCAACCCTAAGCGCAGAGCCTTCGGGCACACTAAAGCCAATTTTAACATCATACAGCACCACCCCGCCTCGCAGACTCGGCAGTGGGGGAATGGAAGCAACTACACCTTCAAATTGAACATCAGGCAAAGCATCTACCTCAATAATAGCTCTTTGTCCTGGCTCTACATCTGCTATGTCTATCTCATCCACCTCTGCCTCCAGTTCCATGGTGGCAGGGTCAATTAAATGGATGATTGCCATAGGAGACATCGTGGGAGAGGGAACAATGTCACCCTCTTTAGCATAAACACTGGCAACCAACCCATCAAAGGAAGCGGTGATACTTGCCTCATCAAGCTGCCTTTGGGCTTCAGCCACCACCTGCCCCGCCATTTCCAGTTGCGACTCAGCTGCTTTAAATTGCGACTCGGCTGCTTCAAGTTGTAACTCAGCGGCGTCAAGGTATGCCTCAGCTACTTTGACCCTGTCAGAAGAGGCAAGCAGTACCTTCTTCAACTGTTTGAGGCTGTATTCAGCATCATCCCTGGCGGCGCTTGCCTGAGCTTGAGCTGCTTCTGCCTGGGCTAGAGCTGCTTCTGCCTGAGTTTGAGCCGCCTTTGCCTGGGTTAGAGCCAGCTCCAAAGAATCAGTATCAAGCTTAGCCAGCACATCACCCTCATTGACCTTATCGCCTTCATCAACATAGATTTTGTCTACCTTACCACCAGCCCCAAAAGCCAACCTCACCTCATCAGAAACCGCTATATTACCACTACCACTAACGGTAACAGCCAAATCGCCTCGCCCTACTTCAACCGGTTGCCGAGTAACATCTCCTTCGCTCTCATTACCACAAGCCGTAACACCAGTTAGAGCCAGACATAGTAAAACAGCTATAATTCGCCAATTTTTCATCTAATTACTCCTCATTCACCTGATAAGGGCATCATCAGATAAATATTAATATAAATTAAACTTAATTTCCAGTAACAAGCTGAGCTGCCCGCACTAAATAAAGCTCTCTACCTGCCTAACTTTTTAGCTTTACTATAAGCAGCAATAATCGCCTGCTTAATTAGCTCGTTAAACTCTCCCTTTTCCAGCTGAGCCAGCGCCTCAGCGGTGGTGCCGCCGGGGGAGGTAACCATTCTCCGCAGCTCTGCCGGCTCTTTACCTGACTTTTGCAGAAAGTGTCCCGAACCCAGTATTGTCTGTAACACCAACTCCTGTGCCACACCACGGGACAGACCGATATGAACAGCAGCATCAACCAGCGCCTCTACAAAAAGAAAAACATAGGCCGGTCCACTGCCGCTCACTGCGGTAACCATATCAATATATTTCTCGTCGTCAACATAAATCTCCCTGCCCATCGCCCCGAGAATAGCGCCAGCCCATTCCTTTTGCTGCCCGGTTACTTCAGGGGTAGCCGTCCAGGCTGACATACCCTCGCCAATCTGGGCTGGCGTATTGGGCATAACTCGAACTATACGATGGTGGTTCAGTCCCTGACGCAGGGTATCAATCCTCGCTCCGGCAATGATAGAGAGCACCAGTTGATTCGGCTTAAATTGACCATTAAGTCCAGCCATTGCCCCGGTTAAACTCTGAGGCTTAATTGCCAGAATAACTACATCGGCGCCATCTATAGCCTCAAGATTATCACTCATCACCGTCACGCCATACTTCTGTTTAAGGTGCTGGCAACGGGCATCGCTGATATCGCTAACCGAGACAGCCTGTGGTGTACTCAGCCCTTTAGTCAGAACGGCTGACAGTATCGCCTCCCCCATATTCCCACCACCAATAAAGGCGATTTTCATACTACCTCCGCTTACTTCACCACCAGATTTACCAGTCTACCCGGGACATATATTATATTAACGATATTCTTCCCCTCAAGATAGGTTTTTATCTTTTCTCTCTCCAGAGCCACCTGTTTGGCGTCAGCTTCGGTGATAGATGCCGGAACAGTAATCTTGTCACGCAGCTTGCCATTGATTTGAACCACTAGGGTAATCTCTTCGTCTTTAGCCAGCTCTTTATCCCAGCTGGGCCAGCTCTGGTTATGAATACTATAGCTGTGTCCTGTCCCTTCCCATAATTCCTCCGCCAGATGCGGGGTGGTTGGCGCCAGGAGGAGGAGAAGGGTCTCTATTGACCTTTCCCAAGCAGAATTATCAACAGCCCCCACCTCTTTAACCTTAGCCAGATAATTGGTAAACTCCATAAGAGCCGCTATCATAGTATTAAATCGAATTTTCTCCATGTCTTCGGTGGCTTTTCCAATTGTCTGGTGAGTAATCCTCTGTAAATTTCGGTGCGCCTTTTCCTCAACATGGGGGTTTGCCTTATATGGTTCCAGTACCAGTTTCCACACCCGTTTAAGCCAGCGACTCATGCCGCTGATGCCGCTGTCATCCCACTCGCCACCCTGCTCCCAGGGGGCGACAAACATTAAATAAGCACGCACGGCATCAGCCCCCAGTTCGGAAACATACTCATCGGGGGTAATCACATTGCCCCGCGACTTGCTCATCTTCTGCTTCTCAGCAATAATAATCCCCTGATTAAACAGGCGGGTAAACGGCTCATCAAAATCAACCAGCCCCATATCCCGAAGTGCCTTGATAAAGAAGCGGGCATAGAATAGATGCATAACGGCATGCTCAGCACCACCGGTATACAGGTCAACCGGCAGCCAGTATTTCACCTTGTCTTTGTCAAAGGCGGCAGCATCATAATGGGGACTGGCATAGCGCAGGAAATACCATGAAGAACACATAAAGGTATCCATAGTGTCTGTCTCACGCTTGGCCGGGGCAGAACAGCGGGGACAGGTGGTGTTGACAAAACTGTCGCAGTACTTCAGCGGGGACTCACCGGTAGGTTTGAACTCGGCATCCTCAGGTAATAATACCGGTAAGTCTTTCTCCGGGACGGGAACAACACCACAGTTAGAGCAGTAAATCATAGGGATAGGGGCTCCCCAGTAGCGCTGGCGGGAGATAAGCCAATCGCGAAGCCGATAGGTTACCGTCCGCTTCCCCCAGCCCTTCTCTTCCAGGAAATCAGAAATAGCCTCTATTCCCTGCTCATTGGGAAGACCGTTAAACTGTCCCGAGTTTACCACCGTGCCCGGCTCAATATATGCCTCCTCCAGTTCCTCCCCCTGCCATTCCGGCGGAGCTATGACTACCCTTATGGGTAGGTTATACTTCTTGGCAAAGGCAAAATCGCGCTCATCATGGGCGGGCACACCCATTACCGCCCCGGTGCCGTAGCTCATCAGCACATAGTCGGCAATCCAGATAGGCACTTTCTCATTATTTAGACGGTTGACCACATAGGCTCCGATGAATACGCCGTCCTTATCCTTCTCCGTGGATAACCGCTCTATCTCGGTTTGATGTCGTGACCGAGTAATATACTCCTTAACCTCAGCTTGCTTCTCCGGTGAGGTCAGCCTGGCGACCAGTGGGTGTTCTGGAGCCAGAACCATAAAGGTAACACCAAAGGTAGTATCAGGGCGAGTGGTAAATACCCTGATTTCCTTTTCCTCTACTCCGGGATGGTCAAGGGCAAAGGAAATCTCGGTGCCAGTGCTCTTACCCACCCAGTTTCGCTGCATTATCTTTATCCGTTCCGGCCAGTCAATGCCGTCGTGTTCTTTAAGCTCATCAGCGTATTTAGTGATGCCGAAGAACCACTGCTCCAAAGCACGCTGGGCAACCGCCGCCCCACAACGCTCACAGAAGCCTCCGCCCACCACCTGCTCATTAGCCAGCACTGTCTGGCAGCGGGGACACCAGTTAACCGGCGCCTTACCCCGATACGCCAGACCTGATTCATACAGCTTCAAGAAGAACCACTGCGTCCACTTGTAATACTCAGGGAGGCAGGTAATCACCTCACGATTCCAGTCATAGATGGCACCAATGCTCTTTAGCTGACGGCGCATATTGTCTATGTTCTGCATCGTCCACTTAAACGGATGGATGCCATGTTTTATGGCTGCATTTTCAGCGGGTAAGCCGAAGGCGTCAAACCCCATAGGATGAAGCACATTATAACCCTGCATTCGCTTAAATCGGGCATGGACATCAGACGGAGCCATAGCATACCAGTGCCCGATATGAAGGTCGCCGGAGGTGTAGGGAAACATGGTCAGGGCATACCATTTGGGCTTGTTACTATCCTCCCTAACCTCGTACAGCCTGTCCTCAGCCCAGCGCTCCTGCCATTTCTTCTCTATTTCCTGTGGATTATACTTAGCTACCATTACTCTCCCTATCTAGATGAAAGCGCTTGAACAAAAAATGTCAACATTACGAAGCAAGTAATTCTAGCAAGAAAAGTGCATAGCGCGCAACTAAAAGACTTCTGGGTAGTGGGTCAATTTGAAATCAACAAAGAAGGCAGCACGGGCTAGGTGGTGCAGGGGCGAATAATAATCAGTTTGCTTTTGTTGGGCAAAACTTGTGTTCTGCATCCCACCACATAAGATAAAATATCGCCCTATCTTTATAGCCAATTATTCTCGGTTTGTTTCCCAATCCTATTTGGTATAACTGTTCAATATCTATTTGGCGTTCTTCTAATCTCTTAAAACATTCTTTGGGTATATCGTTTAAGCCCCATGGGTGGCAATGCGGCTTTTCTTTTATCTCGTGCCATGTTAACCCCTCATAATTTTGTAACGCTTGTACTATCTTGTGCAGGAAAAGAAGTATTTCAACTTTACCCCATCCAAATTCTGGATGTTTGTAATCTATGTAGTCATTATTGACACGCCACAAGAAGTTTACATCGTCATATGAAATTGGGTCTCGCAGCTTACGAGGGGTTTTGTCAAATCGCGGATTTAGGGCTTGTCTCTTTTGGGGCTTCCTTTTAGCCATCAGACGAGTTCACAGTCAGGTGTCATAGAACTATAATATTCAGCCATTGATGCTGGAGTAATCTCATTTTCGCAATTCTGGCCAGGCGGAACTCCCTCACGAGCATCATTCCAAGGCTGCTCCATGTGTGTTAAATCGGCAAGCCATTGGGCAGACTTATTGCCATATGCCTCAAGAACAGCATCTATTGTATCTTTTTGTTCTTGAGTTAAATTGTCTATATTCCCCTTATCTAAACTGGGAATAATGAACATTCCCCTATGCTTTTCATATAATTCTCTTACAACAGGCCCGCTTGCCCAGGCTTCTATTCTTTCATTAAATAAGGGTTCCTCATCCCACACAAGAGACCACGCCTGGCTATAATAAACTAGCTTTTGTAGCTTCATCGTAGTTATAGGGCCTTGCCTCTCCAGAATGTATTTGGCCACATCAAATGCACTCGCCACTTTATTCCTCCTAATAGCCCTTTGCTTAAATTCTAACACCAACCTACAAATTGTCAAGCCCCTCACCCTAAGCCTTTACTGTAATATTAGCACATATATTCTACCGTTACAAGATATTTTTGTCAAAATTACCCGGCAGGTCCAGCTTCTCCGAGTTCTTTGGTGCCATACCATTGCAAACCGCCCAGCAATCCTGTATTATCTGGCTCTGGGAAGTGATACAATAAGTACTCATTGTCATGACTCAGCTGGCTTTAATACTAGTTCTTTTATCTGCCTTAGCTCACGCCACCTGGAACTTCCTGCTAAAGCGTGCCACCAACCAAGAGGTGTTTACTTGGTGGTTACGACTTGGCATTGGCGTACTGCTGTTCCCCCTTGCCCTCGCCCTACTCTGGCAGCAGCACTCCTTCACCTATCTGGACATATGCTTCATCCTGGGCAGAGCTCTGTTAGAAACAATATATTTCATGTTCCTAGGGCGTAGTTATGCCAATGGAGAATTGTCTCTAACGTATCCCATAGCACGAGGTGTTGGCCCTGCTCTGGCACCAGTTTTAGGTGTCCTGGTGCTACATGAAATTGTAGCACCGCAGGCCGTAATGGGGATTTTGTGCGTAGTGCTGGGCATATACACGCTATACTGGTGGGGACGCCTGCCGCAGATTCTCGCCGACCCGTTCAAGTTTCTGAGGGAACGAGGCACTCGCTACGCTTTACTCACCGGTGTGGTTATCGCCGTATACTCGGTATGGGATAAGGTTGCCGTACAGCAAATAAATCCCTTTCTTTACCTGTACCTGTTCTCTCTTGCCAGTGCCGTCATATTTACTCCCTACGTAATCAAGCATTACGGCCGGAGAGTTATACTCACCGAGTGGCGAATAGACTTTAAAGGCATCGTTGCCTCTGCCATATTGTCCTTCCTGGCTTATGGCATGATACTCACTGCACTTCAGTTCTCCAGAGTGAGCTACATAGCACCAGCTCGGGAGATAAGTATCGTGGTGGGTGCATTGTTAGGAATCATCGTGCTTAAAGAGCGTTTTGGCAAAGGTCGCCTTATCGGCTCATGTCTAATTGTCACGGGACTGGCCCTCATTGCTGTTGCCCCATAAGAACTCAAAACCGGTAAATGGTGCCATATTGTTGCAACCCGCCCAGCAATCTTATATTATTGGCGGTAAACAAGTAATGCCTGGATTATCTCAGA
>CAYRNL010000035.1:0-7625 GCA_964425705.1 uncultured Dehalococcoidales bacterium | reverse complement strand
ACATCCATTCTCATAAGACTCCTTATACAAACTAAGATTGCTTCAGCCTGCTTATTAGCTGTCTTTCTTCAAAAGAGAGATTAGCCCTATCCAATAGCTCAGGGCGGCGCTTCAAAGTGCGTTGAATAGCCTGCTCACGGCGCCACTTAGCAATTTGAGCATGATTCCCTGATAGTAAAATCTGGGGTACTGACCAGTCCTTATACACCGCAGGGCGAGTGTATTGAGGATATTCCAGTAACCCATTGGTGTGAGAATCCTCTAGCGGTGAATCCGGTGAACCCAGAACACCGGGCAGTAGCCTGACCACGGCATCCACTACCACCATAGCCGCCAGCTCGCCGCCACTAAGCACATAATCACCGACACTAATCTCGTCAGTAACCAGATGCTCCCGCACTCGTTCATCAATCCCTTCATAGTGACCACAAATAAGAATTAGATTATTATATCTTGCTAGCTCGTGAGCAATCTGCTGAGAAAAAAGACGACCCTGGGGGGTAAGCAAAATGACGGGCAACTCACCAGGCTCCTTGTCACAAGATATATCTGATTTTACTGACTCTACCGCCTCAAAGACCGGCTCAGGTTTGAGCACCATGCCAGCACCACCCCCAAAAGCATAATCATCAACGGTGTGATGTTTATCATGGGTATAGTCCCGAATGTTATGAACATTGACACTAATCAGCTTACGGTCAACTGCCCGCTGAAAAATACCAAAGCTAAACAGGGCCTGAAATACCTCAGGGAATAAGGTCAAAATATCAATGCGCACTAGCTAGTCCTTCCTGTATTCGGCGCGGTATGCTCAGTTACCTCGCCTTTAATAATTTCCACAGCATGGGAAATGACCGGCAATATTACCTTAAGGCACTCCCGGACCGCCCTGGGGCTACCTGGCAAATTAATAATAAGGCACTTTCCCCTGACCCCAGCCACCGCCCGACTTAATATCGCCGATGGGGTTATGGTAAAGGTTTCAACTCTCATCGCCTCAGTCAAGCCAGGCACAACCCTGTCCACTACCGACAAAGTCGCTTCCGGGGTAACGTCACGCGGTCCCAATCCAGTACCACCGGTAGTTACGATAACATCTATACTACCCTCATCTGCCCACTCAGCCAGTTTAACGGCAATGATATCCTTTTCATCAGGGACAACCTCATATTTAACCACAGTTGTATCCAGCGAAGACAGGCTATCCCTGACTGCTTTACCACTCTCATCATAGCGCTGTCCCCGCCAGCCCTTATCGCTGATGGTAAGTATGCCCAGATTAAACATATCACTGCCCTGTCGGAACAAGCTCCATTTTACCACATATAAAACACGGAGCAAAATCTGAGGTGACTAGGACTTTTTTACCCCCACAAAAATACTATTTTTGAAGGGACCTCTTAGCCACACCTTTTAATCCCTTTACCAGACAAGCTCGTGACCGAGATTATCCAGAAGCCTATCCTCCACCTCCCGTTAACCTAAACCAAGGGAAATGGGTTAAATTTTTAAAATTTTAGGCATAGGGTATTGACAAATTGCTAAAGCTGTGGTATAGAAATGGTAGGAAGTGGTGAAAAGTGGTAAATTAGGGAGCCAAGGAATGTTTTTCGGCGAATTTGAATACAAGCTTGATGAAAAGGGCAGGGTACCTATTCCCCCCAAGTTCAGAAGTGCCCTGAAAGATGGAATAGTACTAACACCGGGAATAGAAACATGCATAAATGCCTATCCCTTATCCGAGTGGAGAAAGCTGGCAGCTACCCTTACCACTGGGCCCATCACACCGAGCAAATTAAGAAGGCTAAATCGAGCCGTTTTTGCCACCGCTTTCACCACTACCGTTGATGGTCAGGGAAGAGTAGCTCTGCCCAATCCGTTACGAGACCATGCTGAAATTGTAGACGAAGTAGTTATTGCTGGAGTTAATACCTATCTTGAGATATGGAACAAAGTGCACTGGGAGGATGAGAAAGCTACCAGCTGCGAGCAGGAGTGGCAAATTATAGAAAGCTTAGAAAAGCGGGAATAGGTCTAAAAATGCCAACATCTACTCATATTCCGGTTTTGCTTGAAGAGACCATCCAGGCACTGGGCGTCCAGCCCGGAGGTCGTTACATTGATTGCACCCTTGGGGGTGGCAGTCACGCTGCGGCTATTTTAGAGCACAGTGCACCGGGTGGACAGCTGCTGGGGATTGATGCTGACCCTGAAGCAATAAGAGCTGCCAGAGCCAGGCTTAAAGCCTATAGTAGCTCTACTCTTCTAGTTAAGGAAAACTTTATTAATCTGAAGGCTATTTGTATGAAACATGACTTCTTCCCCGTCAATGGTATCCTATTTGACCTGGGGCTATCCTCTATTCAGCTTGAGGACAAGAGTCGTGGTTTCACCTTCCAGCAGGACGGACCCCTAGATATGCGGTTAAGTCCCAGCCAAGAGATTACTGCTGCCGATATTGTTAACACCGTTCCTGAGACTAGCTTAACTCGCCTGATAAGAACATACGGGGAAGAGGCTTATAGCCGCCACATAGCCAGCCAGATTGTGCGGGAACGCCCCGTAAACACTACCCGTCAACTGGTGCAGATAGTAGAGCGAGCTGTTGGCGGCAGGAGGGGCAGAATTCACCCCGCCACCAAGACCTTCCAGGCACTGCGCATTGCCGTTAACCATGAACTGGAGCACCTAGAATCAGCAATAGAACAGGCAATAAACCTCCTTGGGTTCGGGGGTAGACTGGTAGTCATCAGCTATCATTCCCTAGAAGACCGCATCGTAAAACAGTTTATGCAGCAGGAATCAAGAGACTGTATCTGCCCGCCGGGCACACCAACCTGTATTTGCGGGCACACTGCCCGCCTGAGGTTAGTTAGCAGGAAGGTTATTATCCCTTCCCCTGAAGAGATTAAATCTAATCCGCGCAGTCGCAGCGCCAAGTTGAGAGTAGCGGAATGCATCGTTCCCTGGAATGAGCACCATAAGAATTCTGGGAAACTACATTTTTCAAAGGGGGTTAAGACCAATGAGTGGCAGAAACCAACCATGATAAAAAAACGTAAAAAGGCATTCTCCACGGTCTAAACTGGACAACCCCCCTGAGATTCACCGAAGAGGGAGGCTAGAAAATGTGAAGATTAACATAATTGTTAGATTGAAATTTACTAATAAAGGAGGAGGCAGATGAAAAAGAGGACTACCCTAACTGCCATTGATGTTGGAACCACAAAAGTGTGTACCATTATCGCCGATGTGAATGATGGAGGTATGCTGCGAGTTGTCGGCGTCGGTATCACTCCATCCAAGGGATTACACAAGGGGCTGGTGGTCAACATTAGTGACGCCAAAGAGTCAATAAGGGAGTCAGTGAGAAAAGCACAGCAATCCTGTAACTATAAAGTAGAATCAGCCTATGTAGGGGTAACCGGTCGACATGTCAGCTCACTGAATAATCGCGGGGTCGTCGCCATTACCCGTAATGATAGGCTGGTACGTTCCGATGACTTGAGACGAGTTTTGGCATCTGCCCAGAGTGTCAAGGTTCCCAGTGATAGAAAACTGCTCCATGTCATACCTCGGAACTATGCGGTGGATGGTCAGCTAGGAGTCAGAAATCCCGTAGGAATGCACGGTTTCAGATTAGATGTAGAGACTCATATCATTACTGCCTCCATAACCTCTGTTCAGAATCTGATAAAGTGTATTCGCAGCATTGGTATCGACATTGAGGACCTCGTCCTTGAGCCGCTAGCCAGCAGTGAGGCAGTCTTGACTGAGGACGAAAAGGAGGTAGGGGTTATCCTGGCTGATATTGGTGGCGGCACCACAGATATTGCCGTCTTCAAAGACGGGAGTATCTGGCATACTGCTATTCTACCTGTCGCCGGCTATCAGCTTACGAGGGATGTGGCTATTGGTCTGGGGCTACCGTTTGAGGTTGCCGAAGAGATGAAGAAAAAGTACAGCAGTGTCATGCCAGTTTACGAAACCAAGATGGAGACTCCCAGCACTATAGCTGAAGACGGGCACGGTGTCTCCTACCAAGACCTGTGTGACATTATCCGAGCTCGTGTTGAGGAAATCTTGAGACTTATCCTGCTAGAGATGCCACGCACCGAATATGAAACCCTGGTTCCTGCCGGCTTGGTACTCACTGGCGGCAGTTCTAACCTTCCTGGCATTGAAACGCTGGGACGTGAGATACTGCGGCTCCCGGTAAGGGTAGGCGTTCCGACCAATATAGGTGGTATCACCGATGTCCTTCACGACCCGGCATATGCCACCGGTGCTGGTCTCTTACTCTGGGCAGCGAAACGTGAAGGCAGACAAACCTGGAAATCCCGTGGATTTTTACACCGATTCGTTTCAACAATTAGGAACTTGTTCCGCTAGTGGATACCAATATGAAGTTAAACGGTAAGGAAAGGAGGATGAGATGGCAAAAACAAGCTTTGTTGCTAGCCCGGCCAAGATTAAGGTAATCGGTTTAGGCGGTGGTGGCTGCAACGCTATTACCCGTATGGTCAGGGAAGAAATTCAAGGCGTAGAGTTTATCGCCATGAATACTGATGCTCAGGCGCTAGCCATTACTGAAGCCCCAACCCGAGTCCAGCTTGGCGAGAGGCTTACCAGAGGGCTAGGCGTGGGTGGCGACCATAATGTAGGGCAGAAAGCAGCTGAAGAGAACCGCGATGAGATCAAGGAAATCGTCTCTGGGGCTGATATGGTGTTTATCACCGGCGGTATGGGCGGTGGCACCGGCACCGGGGCTGCTCCGGTTATCGCTGAAGTAGCTAAACAAAATGGTGCTCTTACCATCGCTGTAGTCACCAAGCCCTTTACCTTTGAAGGTAATCACCGCTGCCAGGTAGCCGATGAGGGCATTGTTAACCTGTTGGGCAAGCTGGATACTCTTATCATCATTCCCAACGACCGCTTGCTTGACCTCTGTGACCAGAAGATGGGAGTGGATAATGCCTTTAAGATGGCTGACGATGTGCTAAGGCACGGTGTTCAGGCTATGGCCGAAGTTATCACTGTCCCCGGTCTGATTAATCTTGACTTTGCTGATGTCAAGGCAGTGATGAGAGACGCCGGTCCAGCCTGGATGTCAGTAGGCATCGGCTCGGGTAAAAACCGAGCTATGGAGGCAGCTAAGGATGCTCTGGCAAGCCCGTTACTAGATGTTTCCCTTAAGGGCTCAAAAGGAGTACTATTCAATGTTGTCGGCAGCGCCAGTCTCAGTTTGGTTGAGGTTAATGAAGCTGCTGAGGTAATCAGGCAGGCGGTAGACCCCGAGGCTAACATCATCTTCGGGGTAGCACAAGACTCCGATATGAATAATGATGTCAGGATTACCTTAATTGCTACCGGCTTTGCTTCCAAGACAGGACTGCCGGAAGAAAGCAGCGAAAATGAGTATGCTCAGCTTCTTAGAGGTCTAAAGAGCGAGGAGGAACTGGATGTTCCTTCCTTTTTGCGTCGCCCGCTATTCAGCCACCGACGCCAAGCAATGAGTCCATCAACCAAAGTGATTAAAACGCCGGAACACACATCAATCCATCAAAACTTCTAGGGGAAGGCGATATGCTGGACAAACCTTTAGAACCAGCCTAAAGGCTGTAAGGTTTTTGTGCCTTGCAGCCTTTATTTTTCTTAGTTATCCCCTTAAGTATTAGAGAAATTGCTCAACCCCATATCCTATGCTACAATCAGCTTACAGGGCTAGTTGTTTCAGCTAGCCCTAGAGGTGTTTGGGGAAGAAAATGCATTTAAGTCTGACTCCGCTATTGTATCTTATTGATGATATGCCCGCATTTCGCCAGCTTACCGGCGAGCTACAACAGCCGAAGGCTAATGCCAAAGCAGCTGTGCTTGATGCCGCCAAACCCTATGTTATTGCTGCCCTGTATCACCACCTGCAATTGCCGATACTGGTAATTACGGCACGACCGGAGAACAGCAAAAAGCTATATGAACAACTTTTAACCTGGGTTAATGACAACCAGGTAAAGCTTTTCCCCGAGCCTGATGTGCTGCCTTATCAACGGGTTGCTGCTGACACCTCCACTGAGCTGGAACGAATACGGGTGCTCTCTGCCCTAGCCAATACAGAGCCGAAGGCAGACGCCTCGCTGGTAATTACCTCCGCTCCAGCCCTTATCCAGAAAACAACCCCACACGGTGATTTTACTGCTGCCTGCCACACTATAAGGTTGGGAACGGAGGTTGCTCCCTTCCACCTGTTGAGCCGGTGGCAAGCTATGGGCTATAGAATGGAAAACATGGTGGAGGTGCCGGGTACAATAAGCCACCGCGGTGGTATTATTGACATCTACCCTCCCACCAGTGACCTCCCCACCCGGCTGGAGTTCTACGGCAATACCATAGACAGCATCCGCCTCTTTGACCCGACCAATCAGCAATCACTAAAGACAGCGCCATCAGTGGTTATCTGTCCCGCTACAGAGCTGCTCACACCCTCAATGAGCAACGAAGCGGAGTTAAAATCGGTCATCAATAGCATCAATATATCCAGCTTGAACCAGGAGGTAAGCCAGCAATTCCGGAAGGAGCTGGCTATGCTGCTCAACAGAGAGAAGCCAAGCGCTATTCAGTTTTACGCTTCTCTGTTCAATCAGGACAGCATCCTGAGTTATCTACCCCGGAATACCCTGATAATACTTGATGAACCACTGAGCCTGGAACGAGCCATAGAAGACCTGGACGCTGAAGCCAGCGAGCTCCGCACCGAGAAGCTGGAACAGAGAGAGCTTCCCCCCGATTACCCCCGCCCCTACTTCACCTGGGAGGAACTGAAGCCAATACTGGGGAAAACGCATTGCCTGTCGCTCACTGCCTGGGGTGTCACCGGTAATGAACCGATATATCCGCTGGACTTTACCCCCACCCCAAACTATGCCGGACAATTACCACTATTCCTCAGCAAGGTTAAACAGCTCCTTAGCCAGAAACACCAGCTTATCCTTATCAGCCACCAAGCCAGCCGATTATCCGAGCTGCTTGAGGAAGAGGATATTATTGCTCCACCCCTCGGTGATATCAAGCAGCTCCCCCCACCCGGTTCACTAACCCTTATTCAGGGTTTACTGGCTGAGGGCTGGGTGATGAACAACAACATCCACCTCTATACCGATGCCGAAATCTTTGGCTTCGTCAAGCAGCGGCGACTGCTCAAAAAACACCCGGTGCCACGCCACAAGATATTGGTTGATATGACTCCCGGCGATTATGTGGTGCACATTGAACACGGCATTGCCAAATTTAGCGGCGTTACCACCATAACCACCGATAGCACGGAAAAAGAATACCTTGTTCTCAACTATGCCGCCGGCGACAGGCTCTATGTCCCTACCGACCAGATAGACCGTGTCAGCCGCTACATTGGCGCCGGAGACAAGCCACCGGTGTTGAGTCGGCTGGGCACTGCCGAATGGACGCGGACCAAGCAGAAAACCAGGGAGTCAGTGGAGGCAGTAGCTGAGGAGTTACTGGCTCTTTACGCTTCCCGGGAGGTCGTGCCCGGTTTTGCCTTCTCATCAGATACGGCATGGCAGCAGGAGCTTGAGGCTTCCTTCCCCTATGTTGAGACCCCTGACCAGATA
>CAYRNL010000034.1:0-7655 GCA_964425705.1 uncultured Dehalococcoidales bacterium | reverse complement strand
CACGGAATCTTTTCTCAGCATCAAAGTATTGGGGTGGTAAATTAGCCGGCATTTGCTACAGGCACTCCTTTATAGATTGTTTGTTAACCTCACCCCCTTGAGTCCCCCTTCCCTTATAAAGGGAGGAGGGTCAGGGGGCTAGGTTGCTAAATGGTCTCCTTTATTTTCTTGACTGCACTCCGTGTCATACCGCTTACTGAAGCTAGCTCCTCTTCAGACGCTTCCCTGATTGCCTGGACAGAGCCGAATTTCCTCAGCAGGGCACGTTTGCGCTTGGGTCCGATGCCGGGGATAGCGTCTAAAGCTGAGGTAAAGGTTTCCCCTCTATGTATCTTCTGGTAGTAACCTATGGCGAAGCGGTGTGCCTCATCCCGGAGGCGCTGCAGTAACTGCAGTCCCCGGGAGCTGCGGGATAGAATAATGGGTTCTGGCTTACCGGGAATAAAAATCTCCTCATTCTCTTTGGCCAGGCTGGTGGTGGGGATAGAATCAGCCCCGGCTTCCTTCATTGCGGCTCTGGCGGCGTTAAGCTGTCCCTTACCGCCATCAATGAGGACAAGGTCGGGGAGGATTGCCCAGGTATCGGCAGCCTTGCCGATGTGCTTGAAACGCCTGGTGAGCACTTCCTGTAGCATGGCGTAATCATCGGCACCGGACACCGATTTGATTCGGAAGCGTCGGTAGTGGGCTGGCTTCGGTTTTCCCTTGTCAAAGACAACCATACTGCCCACGGCGTCTTTTCCCTGTATGTTGGAGATGTCATAGCCCTCCATTCGGGAGGGGAGGCGGGGCAGGTGGAGTTCTTTTTGGATTTCATTCAAAGCGTCTGCCAGTGATGACGGGGTGGCTAGCTGTTTAATCTTGAGTTGCTCCAAACCCTGCTGGGCATTTTCGGCGACAAGTTCCACCAGTTGTTTTTTGTTGCCGCGGCGGGGCACCTGAATATCAACCCTGGTCCCCTTTTTGCTTTGCAGCCAGTTCTTAATAACCGCCACGTCTTCTACCGGATACTGAAGCAGTATTAATGGCGGTATATAGGGATTGGAGCTATAAAACTGCTTGATAAAGCTGGTCATTATTTGCCGTGGTTCTTCATAGCGGGTGCCCTGCAGGACAAAGCTCTCCCGACCAGTCAATTTATTGTGACGAACGAAGAAAACCTGAACATAAGCCTGGTCTTTATCCTGGGCAAAGGCAACGACATCCTGCTCCCCCTTTACGGTGGTGGCAATCTTTTGCCCTTCCACCACCCGGTCTATAGCCTGTACCCGGTCTCGGAATAAGGCTGCCCTCTCAAAATCCAGGGCTTGAGCTGCCTGCTTCATCTTGCTCTCAAGCTCTTGGACTACCTTTTCCTGCTTCCCCTCAAGGAAGAGAATCACCTGCTTGATTACCTCGGCATATTCCTCTTGGCTCACGGCGCCAATGCACGGTCCCAGACAGTGGTGTATATGATACTCCAGACAAGGTCGGGAGTCGGTGCCGGTGATGGGCTTGGAGCAGGAGCGGAAGGGGAAAATCTCCTTTATCACCTTCAGAGTCTGGCGCACTGACTTGGCACTGGCAAACGGACCAAAATAGCGTCCACCGTCTTCTTCCAGGCGGCGGGTAATATGGACTCTAGGCCAGTCTTCATTGAGGTCTATCTTGAGGTAGGGGAAGGTCTTATCGTCTTTGAGTCGGACATTAAACCGGGGATGATGCCTCTTTATCAGGTTTAGCTCAAGGATAAGAGCCCCCTGCTCCGAACCGGTAACAAAGAAATCAAGCTCGTTAACCCGGGGTACCAATCGCTGTAGTTTCGGCGATAGCTTCTGTTTGCTGCCAAAGTATGACCTTACCCGGTGATGAAGGTTAGCCGCCTTACCGACATACAATATATTCCCTTCGGTGTCTTTAAACAGATAGACACCGGGGCTGTCTGGCAGTTGTCTTAGTTGTTCGGTTACAAGACTGCTGGTCAACCCTGTTCCCCTTGGGCTTTGTGGTTAGACATTGAACAGGAAGGTAACGACATCTCCATCCTGAACGATGTAATTCTTGC
The DNA here is from genome assembly GCA_964425705.1 of uncultured Dehalococcoidales bacterium. Classification (GTDB taxonomy): domain Bacteria; phylum Chloroflexota; class Dehalococcoidia; order Dehalococcoidales; family DATKVW01; genus DATKVW01. The sequence continues at coordinate 5,611 of CAYRNL010000034.1, read as the reverse complement.
CCTCTAGTCTTAAAAGACCCCTTTTACGGGCTTCGCCCAGACTACCGCACTTCATAAAGTCGTTATAGCTGATTACTTCGGCTCGGATGAAGCCCCTTTCCATATCAGAGTGGATTTTACCAGCGGCTTTAATCGCTTCAGTGCCATTCCTGATAGACCAGGCCTTAACCTCACCTGAGGCTGTGGTGAAAAATGAGATTAGCCCCAGCAGTTCGTAGGATGCTTTGATAATGTGGTCAAGCCCGGATTCGCTTACACCGAAATCAGCACGGAGTTCATCAGCAGCACTATTCTCTAATTGCCCCAGTTCCATTTCCAGCTTGCTGCATACGGCAATTAGGCGACACTTTGGTCGGGAAAATTGTGAGTTTAGCTCTGCTTCCAGAGATGCCGACTGAGGTAGCTGTTCTTCGCCAATATTGACCAGTATCAGTAGCGGCTTGGCGGTGAGAAACTGGTAGCCAGTAATGGCTTTGACCTCATCTTTGGTCAGGCTCAGTTCCCGGACGGGGATATCTTTTTCCAGATTATCTTTAATTCTGGCTAACAGTTCTTGTTCCCGGAGAAGAACCTGGCGTTCTGGTGGCTTGGCTCCTTTCAGGGAATCCTCTATTCTTTTCAGTCTTCTCTCTAGTAGCGCCAAATCGTAGAAAGCAAGCTCCAGGTTCATAGCGGCAATATCTCGCTTTACATCAAGACTGCCTTCGGGGTGAGGTATGCTTTCATCGGTGAAGGCTCGGACGACATTGATGAGGACGTCCACATTGCTAATTTGCCCTAGAAGTTGGTCACTTGGCGCCTTCTCTTCGGCCAGGCTCTTAACTGGAGCGTCGATATCAATATACCTTACTTCGGCGGGGACCACCCGTTTAGGGTGAAGCATGTCAACCAGAGTGTTGAGGCGGGGCTCAGGAACCCTGGCTATTCCAATATGTGAGGTTGGACTTCCGCTATCAGCTTTACCCTTGGTTAAGGCGTTAAAAATGGTTGTTCTGCCGCTATTGGCCAGTCCTATGATGCCAATATCAATACTCATTGGTCTAACCGCATGCTTTTTATCAAGCAGGGGTAATTAATGACCTGACCTTATTATTTCTCTGGCGTGTTTAAGGGCGAGGTCTCTTTCCTCGGTAATTAGCTTTTCGTTGGCTGCTAGTTCCAGTAAGACGAGAAGTGCGTCGTGGTTACCGAAGTTGCCAATAAGTTCAATAGCTTTAGTCCTCAAGTCAGCAGAAAGCTCCAGGTCAGTGGCGATAGTGGTTAGTTTCTTTAGTTCATTAACTTGCTCTGGCATGATACTTCTCCTCTTATTCCAGTGATGTCAACCGAAGGGAATATCATTATTTACATTTTTATTCTATGCTTTCTACTGGCATTGTTCAATGCTTTTAACTTCCTGCCAGGTTGCTTTGAGGACGACTCCTTGTCGGATTATTGGTGATGGTTATGGGATGTCACTTACATTCGTTTTCATCACGGGTGTGTCGGTGGATACCCGGTTAACTGATTTCCCGGTTTTACCCAGCGACGAAATATCAAACTTACTGATAAGTTGGGTAGTATCTGGTAAACTTGCTGAGCCTTTGATGACATCTAGATTGACAAAGGCTTCAGTTCTCACTACACCCGGGATGGCATATAGCTCGCTTTCCAAAAAGTGGCGATACTCTTCTGGTGACTTGGCTACAACGATGGCGATGAGGTCATATCTGCCGGTGACAAATGCCAGGTAGCATACGTGTTCATTTTGGGCTAGTTTCGTTGCCACCCTTCTCAGGTCTGTTATCGAAACTTGTAGCGCCATGATGCATACGAAACCGTAACCTAGTTTACGCACATTTGGTGCGGCGACTATCTTTATGATGTCTCTTTTCAGAAGATGCTTAATCCTTCGCCGTACAGTACCCTCAGCCACCTTTAGCTCACTGGCCAAGTCCACATAGCCCTTCCTGCCATCTTTTTGTAGCTCCTGTATTATTTTTCGGTCAAGCTCATCGTCCATAATAATCTCCCCCAGGTGTAATTTGATATTAATTATAGCACTCCCATGGCAAGAGACAAAAATTTTTTTACGTTTCCAGTAAAAAAATTTGGTAAAATGACCGAATATTTACTTTTTTGGAACACTTTTCACTCAAAAAGTATACTCTTTGTTTATGTCCATACGTAAAAATCACTACCATTGAGTTGACGAGTTACCCTTAGGTATGTACAATTATGAAAATTAAAGATTAGAGAATTGAAAACAAAGCTGGTAGCTGAATTTTTACGTTAGATGCTATAAATTTAATATATGGTCTATATTTCGTAGTGCTTTTGCCCTGTAGTTAAACATTGTGGCGAGGGTAAGTAAATAAATGGTTTCAAGCACGAAGACGAGCCGATGAGCATAGCAATGTGCTCTGAGGCTCGTTAGTGTTTTATTAGAAAGGAAAGGAAGAGGATTGATTATCGGTGTTTCCAGGGAAATAAAGACTGAGGAGTACCGGGTTGGTGCTCCGCCAATGGCGGCTGGAGTACTTGCTCAGGCAGGTCATGAAGTGCTGGTGCAGACGGGGGCTGGTGAGGGGAGCGGTTTTTCTGACGAAGATTATGTTAAGGCTGGAGCTACCATAGTAGACACAGCTGAAGAGGTCTATGGTCGGGCGGACATGATTTACCATGTTAAAGAGCCCATCGCTCCGGAGTATCCGTTACTGAGGAAAGACCAGATTCTCTTCACCTATCTTCACCTGGCTGCTGCTGAGGAACTAACTCATGTGCTTATGGATAAGGGAGTAGTCGCTATTGCCTATGAAACGGTAGAGCTGTCTGATGGCAGTGCTCCCTTACTTAACCCGATGAGTGAGATTGCGGGAAGGCTAGCTGCTCAGCTAGCAGCTCAGCATCTTGGGAAGATGTATAAAGGCAGAGGAAAACTGCTGGGCGGTGTCCCCGGAGTGCCACCGGCTACCGTGGTTGTTATTGGCGGTGGTACTGTTGGCGCTAATGCTGCCAAGATGGCTCTTGGACAGGGAGCCCGAGTTATAATACTTGACATTAATGTCGACCGCCTACGTTACTTAAGTGAGGTATTGCATGGTCGTTTTGAGACCTTGGTTTCAAATTCCTATAATATTGCTAATGCTGTTAGAGATGCGGATGTGGTTATTGGGGCGGTTCTGGTCAAGGGGGGCAGGGCGCCTATTATAGTTACTAAGGAGATGGTCAAAAGCATGAAACCCGGCTCGGTTATCGTTGATGTTGCCGTAGACCAGGGAGGATGTATCGAGACTACACATGCTACCTCACATAGTGACCCTATCTATATTGTTGATGATGTCATTCACTATTGTGTTACCAATATGCCGGGAATTGTTCCCCGAACTTCTACCATGGCGTTATCCAATGCCACCTTACCTTATGCGTTAAAGATAGCCAACTTGGGTTATTTAGAAGCCCTGAAATCTGACTGTGCCTTGAGGAAAGGGCTGGATGTGCTTAAGGGTAAAGTTACCAATAAGTTTGTGGCTGAGTCACTAGGTTTACCATACACTCCTTTTGAGGAGATGATTAATTAGGGGAAGAAAAATGATTGGTAAGCGGACACGTGACCTCATTAAATGGGATGAAGAATACATAATACATCCGTATAATCCTGTTGGGCACAATGCGAGAACTAGACTTTTTATTTACCCGCCCTGTATAATTACCTTGAAGGAATCGGATACGATGCTAGACATCCTGTTCTCAGTGCTGTCGGCGGTTAAACCTAGCTAAATATCAGATTGACAACTTGCCAAGGTGTGGTAGAATATAGCCCCAAATATGGAGAGAGGAGGTGGCAATAAAGAAGATATTAATTGAAGAAGAAAACGGGACCTGAGGAGAAAAATTTTAAAAGGAGGAGGTTGAAGATGAAAAGGGTTCTTGTTGTATTACTAATGGTGGCGGTGGTGGTTAGCTTAGCTGCTGCTGGCTGTGCTAAAGAGGCACCGGCACCAGCCCCGGCCCCAGCGGCACCAGAATATGGTCCTCCGGCAGAGGTGACTGAGTGGGTCTACCAACCCTGCTTTGGTCCGTCAGATGCCGGTTGGGCTAATGGTGTCGTGCCCTGGGTTGAGGATGTAGAAGCGGCAACCGAGGGTACGATAAAAATCGAGCTACTTCCTATTGGTTCCATAGTGGGCGAGGAAGAGTCGCTTGGTGCTTGCCGGGAGGGGATGCTGGATGTAACTGCTTGCTGGGCGCCTTGCTATAGCGGAGACCTGCCCGAGGGTATGCTGGCTTATGGACTGGCACTCGGCTGCCAGAATTGGGAGGAAGCCTGGGATGTTATGTGGGCTGACCCCAAGTATCGGATAGGTGACATTGTTCAGAATGCAGCTCATAATGTTAACCTCCACTGGGCTGGCTGGGCTGACCAGGGACCCAATGGACAATTCACCAACTTTGAAGTGCACAAGTGGGAGGATTATTCCGGGCACAAGATGCGAGCTGGTGGTCCTCAAGCCATCTTTTTCAACGCCGTGGGGGGTTCAGCAGTTCAAATGCCAGGCGGCGAAATACTTATGTCACTGAAGCTAGGCACCATTGAAGGCACCTTCTGGGACACCGGTGGCACAGATGATATGCACTTCTACGAGGAGACAAAATATGTGATTAGGCCAGTTTGGTGTCCGGCTCAACATCAAGACACATACATAAACCTGGACAGCTGGAACGCCCTGAATCAGTGGCAGAGGGACCGCATTATGTACGATGTCTTCGAGTCCAACTATTTTAAGACTAGCCGGATGCACAATGAAGGGGTGGAGGCTGCAATACAGACCTACCTTGACACTGGTGGTGAGATCATAACATTCTCGGATGCGGAAGTAGACAGACTGCTGGAGAAGGTAGCGGCGGAGGTGTGGCCTGCTTACGCTGAGCTATCACCGGGCAACGCCCAGGGAGTGGAGATATACAAGCAGTTCCTCAAGGACAAGGGTCGGCTGTAACCTAGAGTAAATCTGGAGGGCGTATCTAAATGAAGGTCTGGAACAAGATAGGGCAGGCGGTTGATTCTATGAATGAAGTGGGGGGGAGGATAGGCTGGTTCCTCATCATCTTCCTGATGAGCTTTGGACTATATGATGTCATAATGAGGTACCTGTTTAACATGCCCTCCCAGTGGATTTGGGTGACACTTAAAATGGGAGTGGTTATGCTCGCTGCCCTTGCCGGGGGATACGCCTTCCAGAAGGGCGCTTTTATCAAGCTGGACCTTATCTATGCCCGCTTTTCTCCGCGAGGCAAGGCGATTGCTGACATATTGACATTCGTGTTTGTATTGCTGTCTTGTGTCATATTGATATGGAAGGGCATAGAGACCACTCAGAGCTCTATAGCTATTCGTCAGATGACGCATTCGGTTCCTAGGCTACCTATCTATTGGCTTAAGGCGCTGATACCTGTGGGGGCTTTCCTTGTTTTGTTGGTGGCAGTGAAAAAATTTATCTCCGACATAAAGACAGTTCTGTGTAGGGGGAGCGGGATGAGCTGACAGTCCGGCGATTCTACTCCAGAGAGCTATGAAGGTGGTCTCCTCCTGGAGTAACAAAAGATAAGGGAAGGACCATTAAGCTAATTA
>CAYRNL010000033.1:0-7721 GCA_964425705.1 uncultured Dehalococcoidales bacterium | reverse complement strand
GTAAAACTGCCGCCCTAAGGGCTACGCAGGTTCGAATCCTGCCCCCTCCACCATAATTTAATAATGAAATAATATATTGGAAAAAATCAGTGCCCACATAGCTCAGTAGGAAGAGCACTATCTTGGTAAGATAGGGGTCACCAGTTCGACTCTGGTTGTGGGCTGTAAAATAAAGGGGGATTAAATGGCTAAAAAGAAGTTTGAGCGGACCAAACCACATTGCAATGTGGGTACCATTGGTCATGTTGACCATGGCAAAACAACCCTGACTTCGGCAATAACTTCGGTGCTGTCTAAGACAAGTCCTACTGAGTTTCGTGACTTTTTTAGTATTGATAATGCACCTGAAGAGAAGGCACGGGGATTAACCATCGCTATTGCCCATGTTGAATATGAAACGGAAAAGCGGCATTATGCTCACATTGATTGTCCCGGGCATGCTGACTATATCAAGAATATGATAACCGGAGCTGCTCAGATGGATGGAGCGATACTGGTGGTAAGCGCTCCTGACGGTCCTATGCCTCAAACCAGAGAGCATCTTCTGTTAGCCCGTCAGGTAGAGGTTCCTTCCATGGTGGTCTGCCTTAATAAGGTGGATGCAATGGAGGATGAAGAGCTTCTGGAATTGGTAGAGATGGAGATGAGAGACCTGCTTAAAAAGTATGGTTTCCCTGGTGACGAGGTACCCATAATCAGGGCGAGTGCACTGAAAGCTCTTGAGTGTGGATGTGGGAAGAGGGAATGTCAGTGGTGTGGTGGCATATGGAAACTGTTGGATGCTATAGATAGCTATATCCCCATCCCGGCGCGACCTAAAGACCAACCTTTCTTGATGCCGGTGGAGGATGTGTTTAGCATTAAGGGTCGTGGCACGGTACCGACAGGCAGAGTTGAGCGTGGTGTGGTTAAAGCTGGGGACGAGATTGAGATAGTTGGTTTGCACCATGAACCCCACAAGACGGTGGTTACCAGCCTGGAGATGTTCCATAAGACTCTAGATTATGCTGAACCGGGTGATGCTGTGGGGTGCTTGTTACGCGGTATAGAGCGAGAAGAAGTAGAAAGAGGTCAGGTCTTAGCTGCTCCTGGTTCCATTAAACCACATACCTATGCCGAGGCTGAGGTATATGTGTTGAGTAAAGATGAGGGAGGCAGGCATACCCCCTTCTTCAACGGGTATAAACCCCAGTTTTATATCAGGACTACCGATGTTACCGGTGATATTGAGCTACCAGAGGGAGTAGAGATGGTTATGCCCGGTGATAATATAAAAATGAAGATAAAGCTGATTTATCCCGTAGCCCTGGAAAAGGGTCTGCGTTTCGCTATTCGCGAAGGGGGAAAGACAGTAGGTGCTGGAACCTTCAGCAACATTATAGAGTAGATATGGCTACAAAATCGGAAGCACGGGTTATTATTCATCTTGCCTGTAGCGAGTGTAAAGAACGGACATACACTACCACAAAAAATAGAAGGAACGACCCCAAACGGTTGGAGATTATGAAGTATTGTCCTCGTTGTCGCACTCATAGACTCCACAGAGAGATTAAGTAGGCAATACAGTTGAGAGGTAAGTAGAGGTCTCCCACATGCGTCATACTGCTACAACCAAGCGAGTTAGTTCAAGGTTCAGATTTATCAGGGACATTATCGCCGAGTTAAGAAAGGTAGTTTGGCTTAAACCGCGAGAGGCTGCCTACTTAACAGCTCTGGTGCTAATTGTTGCTGGTGCTGTGGGTATAGCTCTAGGGGCAATTGACTATGGCTTTAGTGGACTTGTTAATAAGCTTTTTCTGGGTGGATAGAGGCTTGAGGTTACTTTCCCCAAAATCTTTGTTTAGGTGGGGTTATTCGTGATAAAGAATGAGGAGCAGTGGTTTGTAATTCATACCTACTCCGGGTATGAAGATCGGGTTAAGAAAAATCTGGAGCAACGTATCAAGTTTATGGATTCCGGAGACGAAATCCTTAAGATAATTGTACCTACTGAGGATGAAATTGAGGTTAGAGGGGGGCAGAGACGAACCGTCACCAAGAAGATATTACCCGGGTACCTCATTATTCAGATGAAGATGAGTGACCAGAGTTGGGGTATAGTGCGTAATACCCCGGGGGTTACTGGTTTTGTTGGCAGTGCCAATAAGCCGGTTCCATTACAAGAGGATGAGGTTGACCGAATTATAAAGCAAATGGCAGCTGAGGCACCAAAGGTTAAGGTTGGCTTACGCAAGGGACAGGCTGTGCGGGTTAGCGATGGTCCCTTTATTGACTTTGTTGGAGTAGTTGATGATATCAAGCCAGATAGGGGGAAAGTTACCGTTCTTCTCTCCCTTTTTGGTCGGGAAACGCCGGTGGAGCTGGATTTCCTGCAGGTAGAAAAACTTTAAGTTGGTTTCAGGAGATATAGGTGGCAAAGAAGGTAAAAGCAATAATTAAGTTACAGATTCCAGCGGGGAAGGCAAACCCAGCGCCCCCGGTAGGTCCGGCTTTGGGACAGCACGGAATTAATATTATGGCTTTCTGTAAGGAGTATAATGAACGTACTTCGGCACAGGCTGGCTCTATTGTCCCTGCGGAGATAACTGTTTTTGAGGATAGGTCATTTACTTTTATTACCAAAACACCGCCAACAACTGATTTGTTAAAAAAGGCACTGGGTATGGAGAAGGGGTCTGGAGCCTCCGGTCGGGAAAAGGTGGGCAAGTTGTCCCGAGCTCAACTTCGGGAAATTGCTGAGTTTAAGGCTAGGGACCTGAATGCAACTACTATTGAGGCAGCCGAGCGAATTATTGAGGGCACCGCCCGAAGTATGGGAATTGAGGTAGAGCAATAAAATGGCAAAAAATGGTAAGAATCATCAGGAAGCAGTCAAGCTGGTAGACAGGACGAAGGCTTACGCTCCTGATGAGGCTATTAAGCTGGCTAAACAGGCATCCCGTGCTAAATTTGACGAGACTGTTGAGCTTCATCTTCGCATGGGTGTTGATGTTCGTAATGCCAGTCAGCAGGTGCGTGGCGTAGCCCTTTTGCCTCACGGGTTGGGGAAGAAAGTGCGTATTTTAGTCTTTGCCCAGGGCGAGGCGGAAAAAATTGCCGAGACCGCCGGTGCTGACTTTGTCGGTGGTGATGAACTGGTTAAGAAGATTGAGGCTGGCTGGCTGGAATTTGATACCGCTATTGCCACTCCTGATATGATGGGTAAAGTAGGCAAGCTGGGTAAAATTCTGGGGAGGCGGGGATTGATGCCTAACCCTAAGTCGGGAACGGTGGTTGCCGCTGACGACCTGCCCCGAGTAATAGGTGATGCCAGTAAGGGTAGGGTAGAGTTCAAACTGGACAGAACGGCTATTATTCATCTACCTCTGGGTAAAGTCAGTTTTGAAGATGAAAAGCTGATGGACAACCTGACTGCAATAATTGAGGCGGTGCTCAGAGCTAAACCCAGCGGGGTTAAGGGGCAGTATGTTAAAACTGCTTTCCTAACGACAACGATGGGGCCCAGTATAGAGCTTGACCTTAAACCCACCCTCGCCTTGAGTTCCGGTTAATAGTATTAGCAGGTCAGACTAAAAGGGCTTGATTAGTTAACTTAATAAGTTTATATTAATAGTGAGTTGTCCTGAGATAGCGGGTGCCGTTAAGGCTTAAATTAGTACGCCTGCCGAGGAGAAAAGGACTTATACTTGTATGGTCCTTGTGCGGCAGGCATAAGGACTTATTTTTTAAGGGATGCCAGCATGGTTTTAGGGGGTAACGAAGGTGTCTTCTAAAGAAAAGAAAGCAGAGATTATTGACCAGTTACAGGATGCTTTTACTAAGTGCAGCGTTGGTATTTTAACTGACTATCGGGGGCTATCAACTGCTGAGATAACAGCATTACGCCGTAAATTGGGGGGCTCGGGAATTGGTTACCGGGTGGTAAAGAATACTTTGGCTCGATTTGCTGCGGAAAGAACAGCCAGAGATGAGTTGGTCAGCTTCTTTGAAGGTCCAATAGCAATCGCCTTCGGTTATGGCGATATAGCTGAGCCGGCCAAAATTTTGGATGAGTATATTCGTGGCTCAAAAGCCACCCTGAGTATCAAGGGAGGCTTTATAGGTGATAGAGTCCTTACTGCGGCGGATGTAGTAACCTTATCTTCTTTGCCGTCAAAGGAGGTATTGATAGCAAGAGTTCTGGGTGGGATGCAAGCCCCAATCTCAGGCTTAGTTAATTGTCTTACCGCTCCTATGAGAGGAATTATGGGGGTGTTACAGGCTAGAATTCAACAATTGGAGGGAGAATAAAATGTCGGAAACCGAGGCAGAGGTTACCCAGGATACGGGTGAAGAAAAAGTAGAAGCCAAACCACAGGCGGCTGAAGAAAAGGCAGTAAAAAAGACCAAGGCTCCTAAGGCTGCCGCTAGTGAGGAGACAGCTCCAGCCAAAGCAGCGGAGGAGAAACCTGAGGCAGCGGTAAAGAAAGCTAAGTCAACTGCTGTTGCCGAAATAATAGCTACTGTAAAGAAGATGACGGTGCTGGAGCTAGCGGAGCTGGTAAAAGCCCTGGAGAATGAGTTTGGGGTTAGCGCTGCAGCTCCGGTAGTTGCCGCTGCGGCGCCTACAGCAGCAGCTGCTCCGGCTGCGGAGGAAGAGAAAACAGAGTTTAATGTGATTCTCAAAACGATAGGCGAAAATAAGATTAGTGTGATTAGGGCGGTGCGCGAGTTGACCACTTTAGGTTTGAAGGAGTCTAAGGACCTGGTGGAGGGTGCTCCCAAACCGGTAAAAGAAGGGGTTAATAAGGACGAAGCCACTGCCGCCAAACAAAAGCTGGAAACTGCCGGGGCTACCGTTGAGATTACATAATATTTGTTGAACCGTTCTCCGAAAGCTCCTATAATAATTCGTACCGGATGACACTCCTGTAGAGGGGAGTTTGACCGTGCCGCAGGGAGATTACCTTATATTAATGGGTATGGGTGGTTTGTTTGTCCTCCTCGGCTTGGCTGCACTCATGGGAGGTAAGCGGGAAGAGAAGGGCTACTACGATTCTCTGTCCAGCCGCACTGACATGAGGGAGTTTATGGAGCGCTCCCCGGAGCAAAGCGGACCGGGGGCGTTGAAGGTAGGTGGCTGGATAGCCCTTGGTATTGGCTTGCTTATGGTGGCTATGGGCGTCGGTTTCTGGTTCTGGGGAAGCTGAGGGCAGAGCCGTTTTACTGGAATGTAATCCACTACTGGTTTTTTCTTATTCCTCTTCAAGTTTGCCTGGTGGGGTGGGAGGTGGTAGGCTCAATTCCTGCAGGTCAGCCTCAATTCTAAGGGCATTGGCTTTAAAGTCATTAGAAGGTATCGTTTTGCCATCCCGGAGCACAAGCCAGCTGGCTTGCTGCCAGTAGAGTCTCTCCCGCCAGTGTCTGGTCTGTGTCATATCAACCACAACATGCCACATGGAGGTCCCGTCTTTGAGTAGCTCTGAGGTAGCCGTCCAGTTATCACAGGTGGCATAAAAGTCGGCAAGGTAGACCTTAGCCTTATAGCCCTCCGCTTGAGCCAGCAGGTGTTCATAAACTACCATAATGGCACTATCAGCGGTGGTGATGGTAGTGGGTGCTTTCGGTACTACTGGTTTCTCGGCAGGCTCGGGTGGAGGTGCTGGTTGAAAATCAGCACACCCGGTAGCTACCCCTGCCAATGTAGCAAGCAGGGTAATGATAACGATAGCTTGCACACACCGTTTACTTAAACTAGGAAGCATAGACTTTCCCTTTCAGATTTATTTAACAAACTACTTTTCTGTCTTTAATTTATAGACTACAGTTTTGTTTAGTCCCAGTCAACCCCCTAGCCCTCTGCAAATCCACTATTTAACTACTCCATCCGTCTCGGTCGATACTGGATAGCTTCCGCCAGATGGTGGGCTTTAATTATATCCGTGCCCTCCAGGTCGGCGATGGTGCGGGCTAGTTTGAGTATGCGGTGGAAGGCTCGTGCCGAAAGGTAAAGCTGTTTCATCGCCGCCTTAAGCAGGCTCTGGGCTGATTCCTCTACCTGGCAAAACCCCCTTACTTCGGCTGGCGTCATTTCAGCATTACAGGCTAGTCTGGTTCCCTGGAGGCGCTCTCGCTGTCGGGAACGGGCAGCTTTGACCCTGGTTTGAACCTTCTCTGATTTTTCCCCTAATCTCTCGTCAGTCAGTTTTTCATAGTCAACATGAGGCACCTCGATAAATATATCAACCCGGTCAATGAACGGTCCGCTGATACGCTTTTGGTATCGGGAAACCAGACCGGGTGAGCAGGTGCACTGTCGGAAGGGGTCACCATAGTAGCCGCAAGGGCAGGGGTTCATCGCCCCGACTAGCATAAAGTTGGCAGGGAAGGTTATACTCCCCTGAGCCCGGCTGATGGTGATTACCCTGTCTTCCAGAGGCTGGCGCAGTACCTCAAGCACAGCGTGTCCGAATTCGGGAAGTTCATCCAGGAAGAGAACCCCCCGATGACTGAGACTTATTTCGCCTGGTCTGGGCCAGTGCCCACCACCGACCAAGCCGGCGTTGGAGATAGTGTAGTGGGGGGAGCGGAAAGGTCGCTGTCTAATCAGCGGGGTATGCGGTGGCAGCATACCGCTGACGCTGTAAATCTTGGTAACCTCCAGGGCTTCATCGGTGGTCATTGGTGGTAGTATGGAGGACAGGGCACGGGCTAGTATTGTTTTACCACTGCCCGGGGGTCCCATCATTACCACATTATGCCCTCCGGCGGCAGCTACCTCAAGGGCTCGCTTGACATGCTCCTGCCCTTTGATATCAGCCAGGTTCATGGTTGGTGCGATGGCTGGAGCGTCTTCTTCAACCTTTTCGGTCTTATATTCCGGAGTTGGTATCTCCCCGCGGAGATAGCTGACTAACTGAGACAATGAGGCGATGGGAATTATTTTAACACCCTCTATTAAAGATGCTTCTTTGGCATCAGCCTCAGGGACAATAACATTGGTTAACTTCTCCTGCTGTGCCAGGGCAACCATAGGCAGGATGCCGTTGGTGTGACGCAGACTGCCGTCAAGGGATAATTCTCCCAGTAACATTATTTGGGAAACATCGGCGCTTACCTGCTCTGAACTGAGGAGGATACCGGCGGCAATAGGCAAATCATAGGCTGGTCCGGCTTTCTTGAGATTAGCTGGGGCGAGATTAACCACGATGCGTCTCATAGGGAAGTTGCACCCGGAGTTACGGATAGCAGCGCGGACTCGCTCTCTGGCTTCCTGGACGGCGGCATCGGGCAAGCCAACAATGGTAAATTGAGGCAAGCCGGGCGAAATATCAACCTCAACCTCAACAATAGCCCCATCCAGTCCCACGATAGCACCACTTATTACCTTGGCTAACATAACCCTCCTGCTCCTTATGTTACAGCGGAGCCTTCTACGTGTCAACGAAACTAGGAAGGCTAGAGATTATTTGGCAACCTATCTCCCTGTCCCCCTTCCCCTTATCAAGGGGAAGGGGGAGTTGGGTTGAGAGGGGGGCTTTGCCCCCTCTCAACAATCTCTATCCCCGTTGAGGGTAGGGGCTTATTTAAGCAGGGATGTTCGGGGGGGGTGCCAACCCCCATCTATTTATCTCACCCCTTTTGAATGAGCAACTATGTGGGGTGTTTAAGAGGGACACTAGTCCCTCTTTTAAAATTATTTCCCCCTCCCTTGTAAGGGAGGGGGATAAAGGGGGTAGGTT
>CAYRNL010000032.1:0-7917 GCA_964425705.1 uncultured Dehalococcoidales bacterium | reverse complement strand
AGAGCAAGGAAGTAAGCCAGGTATTTACCGCCATAGCCAGAGAGATTAAGGCTTATCACAGACCACTTATCCCACCCTGTGTTGTCATTGCTGGCGGCGAGACCACGGTTACCATAGAGGGTAGATACGGTAAAGGAGGCCCAAATCAGGAATTTGCTCTCAGTGCTGCTCTGCAGCTCAAGGACGAGAGCGGAGTGGTCGTTGCTGCTATTGATACTGATGGCACCGATGGACCCACTGAGCTAGCTGGGGGTCTCGTTGACAGCTCTACAGTAGCGCGCGCCGGAGAAAAGGGATTGGATTTATCGCAGAGTCTATTATCTCACGATAGCAGTACTGTTCTGAATAAATTGAATGACGCCATAATAACCGGACACACCGGCACCAATATCAGCGACCTTTATTTAATGCTGGTAAGTTGAGCCGGGGACTAAGGTTTCTGTTATTCTTCTCTGCCCCACTCCTGCATCATCTGCTTTAAGCGCTGGCCAAGTTTGGGATTGGAGCGCAAGCGTTCAATGAAGATGGGGCAGCCCTCCAGAAGCGAATTTTGAGCCGCTGTAGCCATACTGGATAGAAAGTTCTGTATACCCAGGTCAGCTTGCTGTGACATATCAAATCCCGGTGTTGATGCCTCCAGTTGTCGGCGAATGTCCTCGGCACTGAACCTCATCGGTATTACACAGGATTTATACCAGGGACACTCCTTGCACTGGGCTATGGCATAGGCTTCATCCAAAATATCACCCATATCTACCCTCCTTAATCAATAATCTTACTCAGCCTCTTTTCTATTTCCGCTTTGTTGGGGAAAGCACCGATTACCTTATCTTGAATAATGCCATCCTTATCAATAAAAAAACTAGTGGGAATGTATCGAAAGTTATACCTCTGAGCTACATCTTGCTTGGTATCGAGTAGCACTAGCAGGGAAAGGTTATGGCTTTGTATGAACTCTTTTACTTTGGTAGAACTCTCACCTATGTTTATCGCCAGCAACATTAGCTCCGTCTCTGACCATTCATTGTATATTTCCTGTAGATAGGGCATTTCAGAGACGCATGGGGGGCACCGAGTTGCCCAGAAATTGATTAACACCGGTTTACCTCGGAGGTCACTTAAGAAGATAGTCTGACCCTCAAGATTATTGAACTGAAAATCAGGGGCCAGGTTACCTACTTGAGTGCCCTGAGTAGGAGTTGGGATAGTGGATGGAGTTACCTTCTTTGGCCCCAGAATAGCAAAGGTGGTGAAGTGATATATTTGAGTAGTTACTGAATGGACATTGGTATCAACCCTTTTATAAGGGAGCTTAGACCACTCACTACCATTATGATAGGCAATATAAAGGTCATTTCCCCTTACCCCTTCAGGCAGTTCCTCTGGCTCGTAGCTCAGGGTGAGCAGAAGCCATGGGTCAAAAGTAGCCCCTTTCGGTTCCAGACTATAGACCAGCCCAACAATATAAGCATCTTCAGGAGGCAGAGGCGGTTTAGAGTCAATTACCGCGTTGATGACGTTAAGAGGCTTCCCATCTCTACCCAGAAATGTGGTGGCTTTATCTGCCGACAGATTAATTCTGCCGTTAGCAGACGATATTTCTACTTTTGACTTTAGCACCCCTTGGCTATCAATGAAGAATTCATCCTTCTCGCCAAGCAAATTGATTCCTAACTGGTAGACTGGCAACCCCTCTCCGGTTGCCGGTCCAGGTGTTGGGGTTGGAGCAGAGGTGCAACCGGTCATCACCAGCCCCAGTACCAGCATTACCAGCAGTATTATCCTCGGTACTCTACTCATAATCAGACTCCTTTAATTTTAACTCCGAATTATGCTAAAACCAAACCAAGTTACCGGTCAGAATAAGTATACCCACAACTATAAGCAGGACACCGCTAAAGACATAAATTGCGGTAGAGTAGCGATGGATACGTTTTAATAATGGAGTAACCGAATCAAAGGCAATCCCAATAACCAGAAAGGGAAGCCCCAACCCCAGAGAATAGATAGCCAGCAGATAAGCACCCTGCCACGCTGTTTCTGAACCCAGAGCAAGAGCCAGAACACCCCCCAGTATGGGACCAACACAGGGCGTCCACGCCAGGGAAAATATACCTCCGGTAAGGAACGAGCGGAAGTAACCGATGGTAGCCCCTCGAGACGGAGCCAGGCGCTTCTCAAGGTTTAACCATGGCACCTTCAGCGCCGCCAGAAGAAACAGCCCAAAGACTATCAACAGGCTGCCGGCAATTTGACGAATTATCGCCAGGTAAGAGCTAAGAGCAAAACCAACCAGTCCGGCACCAGCCCCAAAAAGAGTAAAAACCAGGGAAAAGCCAAGGACAAAGCTGAGGGAGTGAAGAAATACGGGCACACGGATTCTACTGGCTTTAGGCTCAAATATTTCAGGACCAGTCAAGCTGGCAAGGTACACCGGCACCAGTGGTAACACACAGGGCGATAAAAAGGATAGCAGTCCAGCACCGAAGGCAACCAGAAATGATATATTTTCCACCATTAACTCCTACCAATCAACATTATTAAATAGTCCAGCCCAGCAAGTCAAAGACGCCGAGCATCCTTAGCCCCAGAAGGAAGATTACAGCAACAAACATATACCTTAAATAACTACCTCGCAGACGATGAGAAACTAACGCTCCGACCTGCGCCATACCCACACTGGCTACTGTCAGCAGCAACCACGATGGCAGGTTAACATAGCCAACGCAATACGGCGGTAAGCCGGCAACATCAAGACCGTTGACAATATAGCCAATAACACCACCAATGCTGGTAAAAATCATTGTAGCCAGGGATATGGCTACCGCATTATGCATCCTGATCCTGAGAAACAGCCTCATCACCGGGATAAACAGAATGCCGCCACCGATACCAAGAATACCGCTAATAAGACCTATAGGCACAGCACAAGCCACCCACAACCACGGTTTATCCTCAGGCTGTTGCTCCACCGGTGGCAGTTCAGCAACCAGCATCCTGATGCCAGCAGCCAAGACGATAGCACCAAAAGCTATCCTTAGTGCTTCCCCGGGAAGAATGGTAGTCAGAGTAGCTCCTCCAAAAGCAGCTACTGAACTACAGCTACCCATAATAATGGCTGCTTTCCACCACACCGCCCTCTTTTTATGGTGTCTCCAGGTGCCGCTGATGGCGGTGGGCAAAACCACCAGCAAACTGGTGCCAAAAGCCAGCTTTATAGCTATATCCTGTGAAATGCCCATATCGGTGAACAGTATGTATTGGACCGGGGTCATAACGAAGGCACCACCCACACCCAGAAGACCACTGGCAAAGCCGGCAAAAATACCGGTTGCCAGCAGTATAATAATATGGGGTATTGTCACTGGATTATTTCCCTTTCATAGCAAGGTTATCTTCTATCATAACATTCCGAGCAAGGGTCAGTAAACACCACGACTGCAATTCTGTCGCCGCCTGAAATCAACTCTTTGAAAAAATGCACCTTTAAATATTGCCAAAACCGGATTAAATGTGGTATAATATATGTTTAGAAAATTAGAACCTTTAAGTTAGTCCAGAGAGACTGATAAGGGGAGAATGAATACGGAAGCTAACAGACAGAACCTCTTGTCAGCAGGACAAGAGGTTTTTTTATGACTAAGAAAACGATAATGACCCCGGAGGACATAAGGCGAACTCTGGCTCGCATTGCTCACGAAATTATAGAGCGAAATAAGGTTATGGAGCAATTGGTATTGGTGGGCATGCGTACGCGCGGTGTGCCTCTCGCCAAGCGGCTGGCAGCTAAGATTGAACGCTTTGAGGGAGTAAAAATACCTGTTGGCGCTCTAGATTTTAGCCTTTATCGGGATGACCTTTCCTCTCTCAACTGGAAACCTGTCGTCCAGCATACTAACATTCCGGTCAATATTGACAGCAAATTCATCGTATTGGTTGATGATGTCTTGTATACCGGACGCAGCACTCGTGCCGCTATGGACGCGCTAATTGACCTGGGGCGACCCCAATCAATCCAGCTAGCAGTGCTTATTGACCGTGGACATCGCGAAATGCCGATACGAGCCGACTATGTAGGCAAAAATATCCCCAGCTCCCGATATGAAGAGATACAGGTTCAGCTGGTAGAGACCGACAATATGGATGAAGTTGCCATCATAAGCTCAGTCAAAGAAAGGCGCCCCAGCAGGGGATTGAAAAAGGTGAGCAGCCTAAAAAAGGAGCCGCTATGACTCTAGCTAACAGGAGTCTGGTAACCATAGACGATTTGTCCAACGGGGAAATAGAAGCATTGTTCTCACTGGCTGACGAGATGTCAGGCTCTATGAATAAGCAGTTTGGCGTCTGTCAGGGCAAGGTTATGGCCAGCCTGTTCTTTGAACCCAGTACCAGGACAAGGCTGTCCTTTGAATCAGCTATGCACCGACTGGGAGGCAATGTTATCAGTGTTTCTGATGCCAAGGCAACTTCACTGGCTAAAGGTGAAAGCATTGCTGATATGGCGAGAGTGGTAGGTAGCTATGCCGATATTATCGTAATCCGACACCCCTGGGAGGGAGCTGCTAAGGTAATCGCTGATTACGCTGGCGTGCCGGTAATAAATGCCGGTGACGGAGGTCATCAACATCCAACCCAGACCTTATGTGACCTTTACACTCTCAAAAAAGAGAGACATACCATCAGAGGGCTAAAGATTGCCCTGTGGGGAGACCTGAAATATGGGCGAACGACACATTCCCTGATATTTGCTCTGGCTCGATTCGGCGCCACCATTCTCTTTCGTTCCGCACCAGGTCTGGAGGTGCCAGTGCATGTTCTGGATAAACTAACCACAGAATATGGGGGTGAGCTGAAAAGGTATGAGACTTCAGACCAAGCTGCCCAAGGAAATCTTTTGCCTCTGGATGCCATATATATAACACCAAGTGAACCACATCAACTGGCAATGATACCTGACCTCAGTATCCAGGTAGAGCTGAAGACAGGCATTGATGCCCTTTATGTTACCCGACCTCAGAAAGAGAGATTTGACACTGCTGAAAAAGGACAGGAACTGAAAAAACCCTATCCGGTGGTAGATAAGAAACTCCTCAGGGAAAAGGAGTTTAAGAAAACACTGGTTATGCATCCCCTCCCCCGTGTTGATGAGCTAGCCTATGAACTAGATGCCGACTCAAGGAGTATGTACTTTAAGCAAGCGGCGTGGGGGGTGCCGGTCAGAATGGCACTCATCGCTCTCTTGCTGGGAATCAAGGAAATATCCCTTTCCAAAGAAGCTGATACCTCTATACCTAAATTTGATTATCCCGTGTATCGGCAAGAGTCTGGTATCAGGTGTTCCAACCCAAGATGTGTGTCCATGCAGGAAACGGAAATAAAGTATATCAAGCCTGAGTTCAAAATCGTAAATCGTAAGCCTTTAACTTTGAGGTGCAGCTATTGTGAACACGGATTCGAGCCCAAATATGTTGCCAGTTCAGACTGGCATGAAGGTATATTGGAGACCAAAAAATACCACAGTGCTGATAGCCACTGGACAAGAAAGATTAAACCGGAGAATTTGATTATTTTCGGTTCGGAAAGTGAGGCTGAGGCTCACGGTTTCAAGCCCAGCCATTATGTCAAAGCGGGTCATTAAAGCAAAACAATGAAGTCTTTACTCATCCAAAATGGTCATATAGTTGACCCCAGCCAGGGGATAAATGAAATTGGCAGTTTGCTTATTACTGATAACAAGATAGCTTGGTCAGGGGGAAGGGGGAAAACCCCACCCCACCCTGATGATGATGTCCTTGATGCCAAAGGGCTGATAGTCTGTCCCGGTTTAATTGACCTTCACTGCCATCTAAGACAGCCCGGCTTTGAGGAGAGTGAGACCATCGCTACCGGCACCCGTGCTGCTGCCAGAGGCGGCTTTACCACCATCTGTTGCATGCCCAACACCAACCCACCCCTGGATAGCCAAGCTACTATAGATTATGTCAAGTCAATAGCAGTTGCAGAAGGTGTGATTCGGGTTCTACCTATAGGCTGTGTCACCAAGGGTAGAAAGGGAGAAGAATTAGCTGAGCTAAGCGAACTGAAATCAGCCGGGGTAATTGGCTATAGTGATGACGGTAGCCCGGTATCCACTTCCCGACTGATGCGTCAGGCGTTAGAACATAGCCTTGCCCTTGATTTGCCCATTATTGACCACTGTGAAGATACCTCCCTTTCCCAAGGTGGGTCTATGAACGAAGGTGTAATATCAGCTAAATTAGGTCTTAAAGGTATACCGGTTCAAGCCGAGGAGGTTATAGTTGCCCGTGACCTGGCTCTGGCTCAGCTTACCGGGGGTTGGCTCCACATTGCCCATGCCTCCACCGAGGGTTCGGTTGAGCTTATTCGTCAGGCAAAGAAAAGGGGTATCCGGGTTAATGCTGAGGTTACCCCCCACCACCTGACCCTCACCGAAGAAAAGGTTATTGGCTACAATGTTAATGCCAAGGTAAACCCGCCGCTGAGGACCAGGCAGGATAACGAAGCTCTTATCCAGGGACTAAAGGAAGATGTGATTGATATTATTGCCACCGACCATGCCCCCTGGACTGAAGATGAAAAGAACCGTGAATTTGCCCTGGCTCCCTGCGGTATCAGTGGCTTTGAAACGGCACTGGGTAGCCTGACGAGCCTGGTGCATAACGGTCAGCTAACACTGGCTACTCTCATCGCCAAGCTCACCTGCGAACCAGCCAGAATTATCGGCAGCAGGTATGGTCAACTGGGCACGTTAGTTATTGGCGCCCCGGCTGATGTTACTATCTTCGCCCCCGATATGGAGTGGGTAGTGGATACAAAAAATTTCGCCTCCAAAGGCAAGAATACGCCTCTGGCTGGCTCCACCCTTAAAGGCAAGGTAATGGCTACCATATCCAACGGAAAGCCAGTTTATAAGGATGACTCTATTACGATAAAGGAGAGCTAAAAGAAATCGGCTTCCCTATAAAAGGGGTGTTTAAGAGGGGCAAAGCCCCTTCAAAACCATACTTTCCCCTCTCCTGTTTAGGAGAGGGGGATTAAGGGGGTGAGGTAAATAAAACCTGATATACCCAAAAAGGCAATACTAGTTCTAGAGGACGGCTCAGTCTATAACGGCTATACCTTCGGCGCTGAAACTGACGCTTATGGTGAGGTAGTGTTTAATACCAGCATGGTGGGCTATCAGGAGATGCTGACCGACCCCTCCTATGCCGGGCAGATTCTGGTCCCCACCTACCCCCTGATTGGCAACTACGGCATCAATAAGCAGAACTTTGAGTCCAAAAAAGTCCAGGTAAGGGGTTTTGTGGTCAGAGAAGAGTGTCTTGAGCCAAGTCACTATCTGAGCACTTCTACCCTGCAACAATTTCTGACCGAGGCTGGCATACCCGCCATTAGCGGTGTGGACACCCGGGCAGTCACCCGCCGCTTACGTTCCTCAGGAGTGATGATGGGTATGCTCACCAGCAATAAAACTTTTGAGCAGGCTCTGCAAGAGCTAAAAAAGCTCCCCGCTTATGGCGCTATTGATTATGTCAAGCAAGTTACCACTGCTGTCCCCTACCAGTGGGAGCCGGAAACAGATTCCGATTTCTCACCCCACATCGTTGTTCTGGACTGCGGGTTAAAATACTCCATCCTGCGTACCTTGAAAGGTATGGGCTGTCGGGTAACAGCAGTCCCCGCCACCCTACCCACCGATGACATCTTGAAACTGGCGCCCGATGGCGTTCTCCTTTCCCCCGGTCCCGGCGACCCGGAATTGCTGGACTACATAGTGGATACGGTTAAGGAGCTGGTGGGCAAGAAACCGATGATGGGCATCTGTCTCGGCAACCAGCTTATTGCCCGCGCCTTTGGCGCCAGGACCTATAAACTTAAATTTGGGCACCGCGGCGG
>CAYRNL010000031.1:6433-8028 GCA_964425705.1 uncultured Dehalococcoidales bacterium | reverse complement strand
GGTCATCAAGGGTATTTAGCCTTGCCCTGTGGTCAGGGCAGCTTCCCACAGGATTTCTCGTGTCCCGTGGTACTTAAGAACAGGTGCGGAGCCTTGCCTTTTCGTCTACGGGACTGTCACCCTCTATGGTTGTCCTTTCCAGGATCCTTTGACTAAGACAAAGGTTTGTAACTCCTTGATCCATTCTAAGCTGGGTCTCACCTGCCTTACTACCCCTGGCGAGCATAGGTCTTAGAACCACTAAGCTCGTCAGGTTTGGGCTGCTCCCCTTTCGTTCGCCACTACTCAGGGAATGTTTATCTTTTCCTCAGGGTACTGAGATGTTTCACTTCCCCTGCTTACCTCCTCCCAGCCTATGTGTTCAGCTGGGGGTGCTCAGGTTTTACCTGAGCGGGTTGCCCCATTCGGGAATCCCCGGCTAGGCTTGCTCGACAGCTCACCGAGGCTTTTCGCAGTCTTGCCACGCCCTTCTTCGGCCCTTGATGCCAAGGCATCCACCATGTGCCTTCACCCGCTTGACCTGCTTCAGATTTGATATTAGTCCTTTATTCAATTGTTAAGGTGCTCCAAGACATAAAGAAGCGGCTTGGTGATTCGTCACCAAGCCGCTAGCTTGGCTATCAATCACCCGTTACTGCTTATGTCTTGGTCTTTATCATCAATAACAATATAACATTCCCTTGGAAGTTTGTCAACAGGCAAATTGTTCATAATGATAATTAATTTCTTGACTTTTCATTTCGCATTAGATAAACTTTAGCTCAAGGCACTTGGTCAGAACTTCATAAGGCTGAGCGTTTCCCAAGAAGTCTCAGCCTTAATTGTGCAAGATAGGATTCAATGAAGATTGCGATCAGTGGTAAAGGGGGAGTGGGGAAGACCTTAGTTGCCGCTCTCCTGTCTCGGACTTTTGCTGACTCTGCTTATTCGGTTATAGCCATAGACGCTGACCCTGATGCTAATTTAGCCGCTACCCTCGGTTTTCCCAATGCTGAGAAGATAACTCCGCTGTCTGAGATGAAAACTCTTATTGAAGAGAGGACAGGGGCACGCCAGAACGGATTTGGCGCCTATTTTAGGTTAAATCCTAAGGTTGATGATTTGCCTGAGAAGTATTTCCAAGAATATAATGGGGTTAAATTGATGGTAATGGGGCAGGTTAAGAAGGGGGGTAGTGGTTGTTATTGCCCAGAAAGTGCCCTGTTACAAGCCTTGCTTACTCATCTACTCATAGCCCGGGATGAAGTGGTTGTTTTGGATATGGAGGCAGGGATAGAGCACCTGGGACGGGCAACAGCCAGGGCGGTGGATAAATTGATTGTGGTGGTAGAGCCAGGCAAGCGGAGCATTGAAACCGCCCATAGAATCAGTAAGCTGGCAGAAGATATTGGTTTACATAATATCGCAGTGGTAGGCAACAAAATTCGCAGCCAATCAGACAAGGACTTTCTGCTCTCCAGCCTGTCTGGTTTTGAGTTTCTGGGTTTTATCCCCTATGACCAGGCTATAATAGATGCTGACCTTGCCGACCTTTCCCTCATTGATTCCAGTTGGCAGGTTGTTAACGAAGTGAGAAATATCTACCAAGCTTTGTT
>CAYRNL010000031.1:0-6333 GCA_964425705.1 uncultured Dehalococcoidales bacterium | reverse complement strand
ATAAAAGGAGGTTTCTGTGGCTTACGACGCGGTAAAGATGAAGGACTGGCAAATTGCTGAAGCTGCCGGAAAAAACATGCCGACCTACCAGGAATGGCAAGAGAAGCTGAACCTGGAAAAGGACGAGATTATTCCTTATGGCAGAATATGCAAACTCGATTTCATGAAAATAATTGAGCGCCTCAAGGATAAACCAGATGGTAAATACATTGAAGTAACTGCCATAACCCCCACGCCGTTGGGTGAAGGGAAAAGCACTACCACCTGCGGTCTTTTAGAGGGTATGGGGAAGCGGGGTCTGAATGTGGGTGGTTGTATCCGCCAACCCTCAGGCGGTCCTACTATGAACATAAAGGGGACCGCCGCTGGTGGCGGTAATGCTTTGCTCATTCCCTTGACCGAATTTTCTATGGGTCTTACCAACGACATCAACGATATCACTAATGCTCATAATCTGGCTATGGTTGCCCTTACTGCCAGAATGCAGCATGAGCGCAATTATGATGACGAACAATTAGACAGACTCACCAAGATACGTCGCCTGGATGTTGACCCTACCCGGGTAGAGATGGGCTGGGTTATGGATTTCTGCGCCCAGAGCTTACGCAATATTATTATCGGTATTGGTGGTCGTATGGATGGCTACATGATGCAGTCCAAGTTTGGTATCACCGTTAGCTCTGAGCTTATGGCTACCCTGTCTATTATCAGGGATTTGGCTGACCTGCGGCAAAGGCTGGACAAAATCACGGTGGCTTTTGATAAGAAAGGCAACCCGGTTACTACCGGTGATTTAGGGGTGGGTGGAGCCATGACCGCCTGGATGCGAAATACCATTAATCCCACCCTGTGTTCCACGGTGGAATATCAGCCATTGATGGTGCACGCCGGACCTTTTGCTAACATTGCCGTTGGTCAGTCATCTATTATTGGTGACCGTGTGGGGCTGAAGCTGTTTGACTACCATGTTACCGAGAGCGGCTTTGGTGCTGACATTGGTTTTGAGAAGTTCTGGAATGTTAAGAGTCGATTAAGTGGTCTCAAACCGCATGTCTCAGTATTAACTACCACCATTCGTGCTCTGAAGATGCACGGCGGTGGACCGAAGGTAGTAGCTGGTATTCCATTGCCTGATGCTTATACTAAAGAAGACCTGGGACTCTTGGAGAAAGGTCTCGGCAACATGACACACCACATTAATATTATCCGAACATCGGGCATTAACCCGGTGGTGTGCATCAATCGCTTCCATACTGATACTGATGCTGAAGTGGCTATGGTCAGAAAGGCAGCTGAAGCCGCTGGAGCCCGTTGTGCGGTATCTACCCATTGGGCTGATGGTGGTGACGGCGCTCTGGAGCTGGCTGATGCAGTTAAGGAAGCCTGTGAGGATACGAACGACTTCAAGTTCCTGTATCCTATGGATATGAAACTGCGAGAGCGAGTGGAAAAGATTGCCAAGGTGGTCTACGGGGCTGATGGTGTCTCCTGGGCTCCTGAGGCAGCGGCCAAGGCTAAGATGTTTGAGTCCGATTCTAAATATGATGATTACACTACCATGATGGTGAAGACCCATCTGAGCCTTACACACGACCCGGCACGCAAGGGTGTCCCTAAGGGATGGACTCTTCCCATCCGCGATGTGTTGATTTATTCCGGGGCAAAGTTTCTCTGTCCCTGCGCCGGGACTATCAGCCTGATGCCAGGAACTTCATCTGACCCTGCTTTTAGAAAAGTAGATGTTGATGTAAACACGGGTAAGGTTGAAGGCTTGTTCTAGCAGTTTTTGGTGCTGATTAACAGGGAGGTAGATGACGAAAAAATCGTCAGAACAAAAAATAAGGGTTCACTTTGACCCCGATGACATTGATATTGTCGTTGAGCGGGGTGGTAATCTTCTGGAGGCGGCTGTCGCTGCCGGGGTGCATATCAATGCTTCCTGCGGGGGTGCCGGTGTTTGTGGTACCTGCAAGGTCTTGGTTAAAAAAGGGAAGGTAGAAAGCACCCGCACTGAGAAGATTTCTGAGAAGGAGTATGAACAGGGTCTCAGACAGGCATGCCAGAGCCGTGTGGTTACCGATTTAGTGGTTTATATCCCGGTGGAATCAAGACTGGAGACGGCTGTCCTTGACCGGGAGAGAGTTGGTGGCATCCAGCCATCAGAAGCTTTGGCTGCCGATTGGAGATTCAATCCGCCACTTAACAAGTTTTTTGTTGAGCTTCCCCCGCCAACTTTGGAGGATAATGTTAGCGACCTGTTGCGACTGCTGCGGAGCTTGAAACAGCAGTACAACCTTGATGATGTCTCGGTGGATTTCAGCTTAGTGAAGAAACTGGCTAATGTTTTGCGAGACGGAGATTGGAAGGTTACGGTTACCAGCCTGCTAACCGGGGTCTATGGTGGACAAAGACAGACACTGATAAATGTTGAGCCAGGAGATACCAGAAAGAGGCATTTCTCCCTGGCTTTTGATATTGGCACTACCGGTGTTCGTGGGCAGTTGCTGGATTTAAATCGGGGAAAGGTGCGGGCTGGGACACTTGATTACAATGGGCAAATAAGTTATGGCGAAGATGTTATTTCCCGCATCGCCTACTCTCAGAGGTCAGGTGGACTGAAGAAATTGCAGAAGGCGATTGTGGCTACCATTAACGGGATGATTGACAGGCTACTGGCTGAGTCCAAGGTTGAGAGGGAGGAGATTGGTCATATCGTTGTTGCTGCCAATACCACTATGGTTCAGCTCTTCCTCGGTCTGGAGTCTAAATATATCAGGTTAGACCCGTATACTCCCACGGTGAGCGCAGTTCCTCTGGTGAAAGCACGTTCCCTGGGGCTTGAGGTTGCCGAGCAGGTCAATGTCTACATTCTTCCCTCGGTGGCGAGCTATGTTGGTGCCGACATCGTTTCTGGGGTTGTTGGTACCGGAATGTACCAGCGGGAAAAGCTTACATTATATGTAGATATAGGAACCAACGGTGAGATAGTGATTGGCAACTCAAGCTGGATGGTAACCGCATCTTGCTCGGCGGGTCCCGCCTTTGAAGGAGGCGGAATAAAGCATGGTATGATAGCTATGGATGGGGCGATTGAGGATTTTGATATTAATCCGTCAACCTTTGAGCCGATTACTGGCACTATTGGCGAGGTGAAACCGAGAGGAATCTGCGGGTCAGGTTTGATAAATACTGTCGCCAGGCTGCTTGAAGCCGGGGTCATCGGTCAGAACGGTAAATTTAACACTGACCTTCCCACAAAGAGAATCAGAGAAGGCAATGATGGCTATGAGTATGTTTTAGTCTGGGCGGCGGAGACTCAAACAGGCAAGGATATCGTTATTACCGAGGTGGATATAGATAATCTTATTCGGGCCAAGGCGGCGATGTATGCCGGGTGCCAGACACTGATTAAAAGCGTGGGACTTAATTGCTCTGACCTGGAGCAGGTGATTATTGCCGGTGCCTTTGGCAGTCATGTTGATATTGAAAAGGCTATCACTATCGGGCTTTTCCCTGATATACCGCGGGACAGATTTATCTTTATTGGTAACGGCTCTCTTCTGGGAGCGAGGTTAACCTCTTTCTCCACCGATATACTTGCCCAGGGAGAAAGGGTGGCTAAAATGATGACCAACTTTGAGCTGAGCGTAAGTGTTGATTTTATGAATAATTATACCGCCGGTCTGTTTCTACCTCATCCCAATGCCGATGAGTTTCCCTCGGTGTATAAGAGGTTGCGCAAGCTTAAAAAAGCAGTGAGGAGCAGAGGATAATATATGAGTTTTAATATTGCTGTGGCCGGGAAGGGTGGTAGCGGAAAGACATCGGTGACCAGTCTTATTATTCGCTATCTTAAGAATAATGGTACCGGACCAATTCTTGCCGTGGATGCTGACCCCAATGCCAATCTGGGGGAAAGCCTGGGACTTGACATAAAGCAAACGGTAGGCTCAATGCTTGACGATTTTGAAAAGAATAAAATAAACATTCCCCCGGGAATGACCAAGGAAGCCTATCTGGATTATAAATTGAACGAAATCATAGTGGAAAGCGAAGGACTTGACCTGATAGCAATGGGCAGGGGAGAAGGTCCGGAGTGCTACTGCTATCCTAATCTCATCCTGAGGAAATTTGCTGACAGTTTGGCGGATAACTATGCCTATATGGTTATGGATAATGAGGCGGGGATGGAGCATCTATCGCGGCGGACTACCCAGAATGTTGACGAGCTGCTGATAATCTCTGACCATTCTGTGAAAGGGGTTCGTACGGTTGCCCGGATAAAGGAATTGGTGGCTGCGCTCAAGCTGGTGGTGAAGAGGCAATCGGTAATAATCAACCTTGTCCCGGAAAAGCTAGACCCCCGTGTTGGTGAGGAACTATCCCGGTTAGGGATTGAGCCTGCCGCCACCGTACCTTTAGACGAAAAAGTAGATGACTATGACATCAGGATGAAGCCCCTGCTTGAGCTGCCTGATGACTCTAAAGCAGTGCGGGCGGTTAATGATTTGATGGCAAAGCTTCTCAAAGGAAGCTAAGAAAAAGGTATATTAAAACCTTAGGTAAAGGAGTTAAGAAATGCCGGCACAAATTATTAGTGGCACTGAAATTGCCAAACAGATTCGTGAGGAACTGAAGCAAGAAATCGATGAACTCAAGGAAAAACACAATCTTGTACCGGGACTGGCTACAGTCCTGGTGGGGGAGGACCCGGCCTCACAGGTATATGTCGGTCAGAAGGAAAAGACATCCCTGGCTCTGGGCGTATATTCGGAGAGGCTTGACCTGCCGGCTGATACCAGTGAGGAGAAACTGCTGGCGATAATTGATAGATTGAACAAAGACCCCAAGATTCACGGGATTCTGGTTCAGCTACCTCTGCCCAAGCATATCAATGAGACCAGAGTTCTCTATGCCATTGACCCCAAGAAGGATGTTGACGGTTTTCACCCGGTGAATGTGGGCAAGCTGATGATTGGTGAGCCAGATTACTTGCCCTGCACTCCCCACGGCATCCAGCAGCTTCTGATTCGGTCCGGGGTTAAGATTGACGGAGCCGAGGTGGTGGTGGTCGGTAGAAGCAACATTGTCGGTAAACCTATTGCCAATATCCTTCTCCAGAAAAAAGAAGGGGCTAATGCTACCGTTACCGTATGTCATACCGGTACCCGGGATACTTCACTTCATACCAGGAGAGCTGATATACTTATTGTTGCCGCCGGTAAGCCAAAGGCGATTACAGCAGATATGGTTAAAGAGGGTGTGGTGGTGATTGATGTTGGCGTCAACCGGATAGGCAAAACCGCTGAGGGTAAGGCTATTTTAGCTGGTGATGTTGACTTTGATGCGGTTAAGGAGAAGGCAAAGGCGATTACGCCAGTGCCTGGTGGGGTGGGACCGATGACCATAACCATGCTCATGTTAAATACAGTGAGGGCAGCCAAACTGGCTGCTGGCTTGACCTAGAAAGGGGTGAGGGATGGAATATAAGATTGAAGAGAAGAGCGCACCGGGGAGGGATAAGGTGGAGGTGCTGGGGGCAACTTTTGAAGAAGGTAAACCCCAGGGTGAGGACTTGGGAAAGTGGCGACAGAAACTGAGCAACCGGGAGGAAAAATTAAAGTATTTACAAACCGGTGAAAGATACTGGTATGGTAAAGACTGGTTTGGCAGTGAAAAGAGAAAGACCCCGGCCTAGGTAAGGAGAGGAAAATGACATTGGAAGTTCCGAAAACAGCCTATAGTGGTCAGATTAGAAATATAGTGTTGGGTAGAGGGGATAAGGCGATAACCATTGGCGGAGAGAAAGCCTATCCCTTTTATCTTTTTGAAGGAGAAATGCCTCACCTGCCCCGAATCGCTATGGAGGTTTGGGATTCGCCTCCCGAAGAGTGGGCTGAGGCGGCTCTGGAGCCTTTCGCTGGGGTAACTGATGACCCGGTTGCCTGGGCAAAGAAGTGCGTTGATGATTACGGAGCGAAGATGATCGCCCTTCAGCTGGCCAGCACCGACCCTAACGGGCTGGACAGGGGGGCTGAGGAGGCTGCTGCGACGGTTAAGAAGGTGGCTGATGCTATTGATGTCCCTTTAATTGTTTGGGGAACGGCTAATCATGACAAAGACAGCGAAGTGCTGAGAATGGTAGCTGAGACCTGCCAGGGGAAAAATCTGGCTATCGGACCAATTGAAGAGGGCGACCATAAAAAGATTGGCGCTTCAGCTATCGGCTATCACCATACCGCCGTGGCGTCAACACCCATAGATATAAACTTAGCCAAGCAGCTTAATATTCTGCTGGGCAATCTCGGGGTTCCCGATGAACTAATCATAATG
>CAYRNL010000030.1:0-8262 GCA_964425705.1 uncultured Dehalococcoidales bacterium | reverse complement strand
TAAGAGAGGTGAAGCTTCTCTTGCCTAACCAATCTCCCCTCCTCTTTAATAACGGGAGTTCTGTTAATCAGAGTGTCAAAGTGGGGCTTAGCCCCTCTTCATAAAATTGTTTCCCCCTCCCTTTGAAAGGGAGGGGGATAAAGGGGGTAGGTTGCTAACAAATACCTGAGGGGGTGACGGTTGATAAGTGCTCTCTGTGTCTAACTTGTAGGGTTTTAGCTCTAGTGATAAAATGGGCTTACCGCAGGAAGGAAATATGCCATTAGATTCCATAATTGTTAAAGGGGCTCGGGAACATAACCTCAAGAATATAGATGTAGTTATCCCGCGGGATAAACTGGTAGTCATTACCGGTGTCTCCGGCTCAGGGAAGAGCTCGTTAGCCTTTGATACCATCTATGCTGAGGGTCAACGCCGCTATGTGGAGTCTCTGTCTGCTTATGCTCGTCAGTTTCTGGGCAGGATGGAGAAACCTGAGGTGGATTATATTGAAGGCTTAAGTCCCGCCATTTCCATTGACCAGAAAGGTCCCAGTCGTAACCCGCGGTCTACTGTCGGCACCGTAACCGAAATCTATGATTACCTGCGACTGCTTTTTGCCCGGGTTGGGCATCCCCACTGCCCCCAGTGTGGGCGCGAGATTGCTATGCAAACGGTGCAGCAGATTGTTGATGCTATAAACGCCCTTCCTACAAATAGCCGCATCATGATTCTGGCACCACTGGTGAGAGACCGTAAGGGGGAGTATCAGGGTGTGTTTGATGACCTGCGCAAGGCGGGTTATGTGCGGGTTCGGGTTGATGGGGAGATTCATGACCTGACTGAGGAATTCAAGCTGGATAAGAACAAGAAACATTCCATTGAGGTAGTGGTTGATAGATTGGTGACCGGACAGGGCGAAAGCCAGAGCCGCATTGCTGATTCAGTGGAGACTGCCCTCAAGCTGGGGGCGGGAGTGGTGCTGGTATCTATTATTGATGGTGAGGAATTACTCTTCTCGGAGCACTTTGCCTGTGTCCACTGTGGGATTAGCCTGGGCGAGATTGCCCCCAGGACATTTAGCTTTAATTCCCCTCATGGTGCCTGTCCTGCCTGCACCGGCTTAGGGGTTAAGCTGGAGATAGACCCTGACATGGTTATCCCCAACAAGGAACTCTCCATAGCTCAAGGAGCAGTTCACCCTGGATGGTGGTTCTCGTGGCATGCTAACGAGTTGGAAATGTTAGCCCGACGCTATGGCTTTTCTGTTCATACGCCGGTTAAGGAACTTAGCGAGCGTCACCTTAAACTTATCCTTTATGGTGAAGAGGGGGAGCTAGTAAGGTATAGAAATCGTTATGGTCGGGTCAGGGAATATTTTACCGGGTATGAGGGGGTTATTCCCTATCTAAAGCGCCTGGCTCATGATACCCAGTCAGAGCATACTCGGATTGAGATTGAACGCTATATGGTATCCAGACCATGCCCTACCTGTGAAGGCAAGCGGCTAAAACCGGAGTCTTTAGCCGTAACCATTGGTGGCAAGAATATCATGGATGTTAGTGTCATGTCAGTGGTTCAGGCATTAGAGTGGATATCTGCCATTAGTAATAAGAAGAAGGGTGTGCTCAATGAGCGGGAACGACTCATAGCTCACCAGATTCTCAAGGAACTTAAAGCTCGTCTCGGTTTCCTTGAGAATGTAGGTCTGGACTATCTTACCATTGACCGTGCTTCAGCCACCCTCAGCGGTGGTGAGGCGCAGCGAATTCGGCTAGCCACCCAGATTGGCAGCGGGCTTATGGGGGTTCTTTATATTTGTGATGAGCCAACGGTTGGTTTGCATCCCGCCGATGACTTTCGCCTCATTGGGACTCTGAAGAGGCTGAGGGATTTGGGTAATACAATACTGATTGTGGAGCACGATGAAGCTATGATGCGGGCGGCTGACCACATTATTGACATGGGACCCGGGGCTGGAGAGCATGGGGGTTGGATTGTGGCTACGGGCACCCTCTCAGATATTATGAATTGTAACAGGTCAATAACCGGACAGTATCTGAGCGGGATAAAGCAGATTTCATTACCCTCGGTGCGTCGCCCCGGCTCGGGGGAGGAGCTGGTGGTAAAGGGAGCTAGAGAGAATAACCTGAAGAATGTAGATGTTCGCATACCTCTGGGCAAGTTTGTCTGTATAACCGGAGTGTCAGGTAGTGGTAAGAGTACCCTTATTGATGACATTATGTATAAAAAATTGGCGCAGCTATTTTATCGGTCCAGGCAGAGGGCAGGTAACTGTGATGATATCATCGGGGTGGAATATATTGACAAGGTAGTCAATATTGACCAGTCACCTATCGGACGGACTCCGCGCAGTAACCCGGCAACCTATACCGGGACTTTTACCCCAATTCGTGAGCTTTTTGCTACTGTTCCTGAAGCTCGAATGAGAGGTTATGCTCCAGGGCGCTTCTCGTTCAATGTTAAGGGTGGACGGTGTGAGGCTTGCCGGGGAGAAGGATTTATAAACATTGAGATGCAGTTTCTACCTGATGTTACCGTTCCCTGCGAGGTGTGCAAGGGGAAGCGCTACAATCGTGAAGCTCTGGAGATTAGATTTAAGGGCAAGAACATTGCCGAGGTATTGGATATGACGGTGGAGCGAGCCTTAACTTTCTTTGAGCATTTTCCCCGGGTGAAGAGCAAACTGGTGACTCTGCGTGATGTGGGACTGGGCTATATTCGTCTGGGTCAACCGGCGCCTACACTCTCCGGGGGTGAGGCACAGAGGGTCAAGCTAGCCACCGAGCTATCACGACGCGCTACGGGCAGGACATTATATATCCTTGACGAACCCACTACCGGTCTCTCTTTTGAGGATGTGGCGGCGTTGCTAAGGGTATTACAGCGCTTGGTGGATACTGGTAATACCGTGGTGGTTATTGAGCACCACCTGGACGTGATTAAGAATGCCGACTATATTATTGACCTCGGTCCCGGGGCTGGTGACCGGGGTGGTTATGTGGTTGCCACCGGAACTCCCGAAGAGGTAGCCTTACAAAAATCTTCAGCTACCGGACAGTATTTAGAAAAGGTATTACCTAGGAATATTGAGTATGCTTTAACCAGTTGACTGCTGCCCAATCAATATCTTTCACGTTTGGTAACAGTATTTGTGGGAGGTTTATCTTTGACTCCCCCTTTTGTTTATGCTGAGCTAGGAAGATTAGTATTGTTATCAGTAGGGAGATTGTAATTGACTGAGAAAAACAAGCCTAAAATATTCTACGGGTACATTATAGTTTTAGCTGGCTTCTGCATTCAGACCGCTGGCGCGGCTATACTTGCCACGTATGGTGTCTTCTTTACTCCATTGTTAAACGAGTTTGGCTGCACGAGGGCAATGATCTCTGGTGTCTTCTCACTGTTTGGCGTTATGATGGGGCTTTTTAGCATCATCGCCGGAAGACTAGGCGATAGACTCGGCCCCAGGATAACCATGATGGGCTGCAGTCTTTTTTTAGGTTTAGGCTGTTTACTGGTGTCGCAGGCTAACGCTATTTGGCAGTTATACTTGTTCTACGGGGTAGTAATGGGTATCGGGGTGAGCGGCATCGATGTTTTACCGTTATCGACAGTAGCCAGGTGGTTTGTCAAGAGGAGAGGGATGATGAGCGGCATCATCAAAACTGGCTCCGGTATAGGCATATCAATTATGCCCTTAGTGGCGAGTTGGCTTATCTCTAGCTATGGCTGGCGCACCTCGTATTTGGTTCTAGGCGGTATGGCTTTGGTTGTTATTATGTTGGCGGCGCAATTTTTAAGACGCGACCCCGGCCAAAAAGGACTGGCACCATACAGCACGAATGAAAGAGACACCCACGATTTGAGTTTGGCAGGGAAAGGAATTTCCCTCCGAGAGACAATTCACCTCAGGCAGCTTTGGATAACTTCTGCAATAAGCATGCTAATTCTTTACTGTGTAGGAACCATCATAGTTCACATCATCCCATATGCCCTAGACCTTGGAATTTCGATGGTGAATGCTGCTACTGTTCTAGCTATTATCGGTGGGGTAAGTATTGTGGGTAGGGTGGTAATGGGTAGTGCTGGCGATAGACTTGGAACTAAATGGGCCATGAGGATTTGTCTTCTTACACTAGCTGCTAGTTTATTCTGGTTGCAATTAGCCAAGGAGTTGTGGATGCTATACCTTTTTGCTGCTGTATATGGGTTTGCCCACGGAGGCTTCTTTGCCTTGCTCGCACCACTGGTAGCTTGGCAATTCGGGCTTAATTCACTCGGTACGCTCTATGGCTTTGTTTTTTTCTTCGGCACCGTTGGCAACATTTTTGGTCCATTCCTAGCCGGTTACATCTTTGATATAACTGGTAGTTATCGGCTGGGCTTTCTGATTTGTGCTTTGCTGGCGGTAACTAGCTTTATAATATCTTTGCGGTTAAGAACAATTGGTAGCAGGACTCTTCAATCAGTGGGTGGCATTTAGGCTATGATTAGTTAAGGAAAGGGGATTCTATTCTTGATTAAAGGCAGTAAGCCCAAGATTTTTTACGGCTATGTTGTGGCGGCGGCTAGTGTCAGCATTATGACCATAGTCTGGGGAACTAACCGCGCTTTTGGGGTGTTTCTTGAACCGATGCTAGATGAGTTTGGCTGGACCAGAGCTGGCATTTCCGGTGCTTTCACACTGTGTATGATTGTTATGGGCTCGCTTGCCATTGTTGCTGGAAGGCTAACCGATAAAATTGGTCCACGACCAGTTTTGCTTACCTGCGGTTTCTTTTTGAGTTTAGGCTATTTGTTGATGTCGCGAGTTAGTGCTATTTGGCAGTTATACCTGTTCTATGGGGTAATAATAGGTATTGGAATGAGTGGTGCTTTTGCTCCCTTGATATCTTTGGTTGCCAGGTGGTTTGTTAAGAGAAGAGCGCTGATGTCAGGTTTTTTTATCGCTGGTCCGGCTTTTGGCATTGTGGTTGTGCCTCTGTTATCTAGCCTGCTGATTTCTGCCTACGGCTGGCGTAACTCATATGTTATTTTGGGTGGTATAGTGTTGGTGGTAGTTATTTTGGCAGCACTGTTTTTGAAGCGCGACCCCGGTGGGATAGGGCTACTGCCCTACGGGGCAGATAAAGTAAGTACAGAGGGCCTGGATTTACAGTTGGTAGGGTTTTCTTTGGGGGAGTCAGTGCGTACCAGACAATTCTGGACGCTTGGTCTCATATTCTTCTCTAATCTATTCCTGATTAATATTGTTGTGGTCCACATCGTCATTCATGCCATAGGGCTGGGCATTCCGGCTACTGTTGCCGCCAGTATTCTGTCGGTTGGTGCCGGGGTGAGTATTCCCGGCAGGATTATAATCGGTGGTGTTGCTGACAGGATTGGGAATAAGCCAACTCTTGCAGCTTGTTACATTATGGGGTTGGTTGCCTTTATTTTGCTGCTGGTAGCCACGGAGTTGTGGATGCTTTATCTGTTTGCCGTTATTTTCGGTCTTGGCTGTTGGGCTAGCGGCACAGTTACGGCACCACTGACGGCGGAATTCTTTGGGTTAAAGTCGCACGGTACAATTCTTGCCTGTGTAAGTTTAACTACTGCTATCGGTGGTGCTATTGGTCCGGTTTTAGTCGGTTATATATTTGATGTCACCGGTAGCTATCAGCAAGCCTTTTTAATGTGCATTGGGGTCAGTGTTATAGCCATCATAACCACCATGTTCTTGAGACCAATCACCAGTAGGTAGGGGAAATATAGAATGGGAAGAAAGCTATTCTACGGTTGGTACATAGCATTATCGGCATTCTTTGTTATGTTTATAGTGGGTGGGGTGACTTATTCCTTCGGCGTCTTTTTTCAGCCACTGTTAGATGAGTTTGGCTGGACAAGAGCCATGACCTCGGGTGCTTTCTCGCTATACATGATTCTACATGGTTGTTTTTACGTTGTTACCGGCAGACTGACCGATAAATACGGTCCCAGAATCGTAATGACCGTGTGCAGTATCTTTCTGGGAGCCGGCTACCTGTTAATGTCACAGATTACTGCTATCTGGCAGTTATACCTGTATTATGGAGTGATGGTGGGCATTGGCATTAGTGGTGGCTGGGTGCCATTGATATCGGTGGTCGCTCGGTGGTTTGTTAAAAAAAGAGGCATGGTCACGGGAATCGTTGCTTCGGGTATAGGGGTTGGTACGGTAGTCATGCCCCCGGTGGCAAGATGGTTGATTTCTGCCTATGACTGGCGAGTTTCTTATATGATTATCGGTGGTGTGGCAATGGTGGTCACTTTTATCGTAGCCCAGTTTTTACGGCGAGATCCGTACGTAATGGGATTGGTGCCCTATGGCGCTGATGAAACCAGTAATAACGGCTTAAATACAGCATATGAAGGTTTTTCTTTTCATGAGGCAATTCGCAGTAGACAATTCTGGACATTTTGTTTAGCTTTATTTGGATTTGGTTACTGTTTACAAACTTTTATGGTACACATTGTGTTATATGCTACTGGGTTTGGGATTCCCGCGGTCAGTGCGGCTACTATTTTAGCCTTCATCGGCGGGGGAAGCATTGCCGGTAGACCTTTAATGGGTAGTACTGGCGATAGGATAGGTAATAAACTATCCTTTATAATTAGTTTTACTTTCGTTAGTGGCGCTTTACTCTGGTTATTATTCGCCAGGGAGCTGTGGATGTTTTACCTATTTGCTATATTTTTTGGCTTTACCTATGGTGGCATAATAGCTCTAATGTCGCCAATAGTGGCTGAGTTATTCGGCTTGAGGTCACACGGCGTGATTTTTGGGGTGATTACTCTTAGCGTTAACATCGGTGGAGCGGTCGGTCCGGTTCTGGCGGGACACATGTTTGATATAACCGGTAGCTATAATCTGGCTATTATAATTTGTATTGCAATCATCTTTGCGGCTTGGGCGATGAGCTTGTTCTTGAAACCCACCTATCATAAGGGAGGAATCAATGAATAGGAAAGAAGTTCTTACTTCAGTTAAAGCTAATGTGGAAAATGAGAATCTGGTAAGGCATATGCTGACTACTGAGGCTATTATGCGTGCCTTAGCCCGAAATCTTGGTGAGGATGAGGAGGAATGGGGGCTCACTGGACTGCTACACGATATAGATGTTGAGCTTACCGAGGGAGACATGAGCAATCACAGCAAGCTGGGGGCTGACCTGGCCAGGGAGCTGGGGGCTAGCGAGGCTATGGCTCACGCTATTCTGTGCCATAATCCGGCTCATGGTGTTCCCCCGGAAACAAAGCTGGACAAGGCTTTATTCTGCGCCGACCCGCTTGCTCATTTAATCATGTCCTCAGCTCAGGCTCACCCCGATAAAAAACTGGCTAACCTTGAAGCTGGGTCAGTGAAGAAGAGGTTTAATGAAGAAAGTTTTGCCGCTGAGGTGGATAGACAGCGAGTAAGTCGGTGTAGTCAGATTGGGCTTGACCTGGACCAGTTTATTGGACTGGGATTAACGGCAATGCAGGAAATCGCTGATAGCCTCGGTTTATAGAATTGTTGTCCAGCTCACCCCTTAATGCACTCTGAAAACTCAGAGTTTTCTCAGGAATCCGCTTGGTTTTCCTCTCCTTCAAGGTTGGTAGAATACTCATTCAAGGAAGGCTTTACCCTGAAGTAAATACGCTGCGCAGCACCTCGTCGGGTGTAGTGATACCTGCCTGTACCTTGAGCATACCATCGTGCCACATTGATGCTGTACCTTCGCTCCGCGCCAGGGCTTGTATTTGTGCCGAACTGGCTCCATCTGCTATCATCTTTCTTATTTCTTCACTTATACGCATGATTTCGAAAACCGCAGTGCGCCCCAGATAACCTGTGTTGGCACACGCATTACAGCCACTTCCGTAAAGGAACTCGCTTCGTTCCTCTTCTATTTCCTTGCAGTAGGCAATCTGGGCATCAGCAGGGGCAGCCGTTGGTCGTTGGCAGTGGGAGCAAACTCGGCGCACCATTCGCTGGGCAACGACGCCAATGAGTGCTGAGGAAGCGAGGAATGGTGCTACCCCTAAATCTAGCAAACGGAAAAGGGCCCCCACAGAATCATTAGCGTGAACTGAAGAGAGTACCAGATGTCCGGTAAGTGCCGCCTGGACTGCTATTTCCGCTGTCTCGGCATCTCGTATCTCACCCACCAGTATAATATCAGGGTCATGGCGCAATATGGCACGCAGACCATTGGCAAAAGTCAGTCCAGCACGAGGATTAATCTGAATCTGATTGAT
>CAYRNL010000029.1:0-8516 GCA_964425705.1 uncultured Dehalococcoidales bacterium | reverse complement strand
ATCTGCTCAACAGCGGTGAAATACTCGGTGACTATCTGGACTTCGTTATCAATCTTTTCATGCTTGCCGAAGAGCCATTGATTTAATCCATGCAGTACCGTTCTGGATTCCCATCTTAAGAGACTAAACCGGTGTGGTTTCGCAATGGAGCTCAGGCGAGCATCAAAGTCCGGGGCAGGAGTACAACCTATGAGGAGTAAACAAACCAATGCTAAACTTGCCACGACAATTAATTTCATTTTCAATGGAGAAATCTAAGGGAGTAGATAGGCTCCCTATTCCATCCTTGCTGTAATTCTAGCCAGTTCCCAGGAATACTGATACAGGTGCAAACCCTTACTTATGGCAATCAACTCCCCATCATCAACCCCTATCTCACTAGCCATATACTCCTTTAGCAATTGAATGGCAGCCAGGTTTGATGGAAAGCCAGCCCACAAGTCCCAGGAACGGAAATACACGAAGAAGTGCAGAGTATTATCCCGAATTCTGGTATCTATACCTCTAAGGCACGGAGGGTCGGATAAGAAAATAGAGTGGCTATCACCCACGGCCATGAAAGCCTGATTGGTATTGTAACCGTCCTCCTTGTACATTCGGATTACCTCGGCGATTTGTCCTTCCAGGTATTGACCGTAGGTATACTGTTCTCCTTCTCCCTTATGGGCAGTCATCAAATAAGGCAGATAGCTCTCTATATACTCCATAGAGGTAGGTGATGGTATTCCCGGTGGCACATCCGGAACCAACGGTTTCATTCCGGGGCATTTAATGTTAACCACCACGAATTCAAGCTCTTTCCTGAACTGACCGGCATAGCTACCACGCTCAATCTTATATTCATAGCCTTCAGTTAAAACCCGGCGCAGACACAGGAACCACGCCTCAGACAGGTCTCTAGCTTCAATTTCTGAAATTTTCATGTTACATATCCTGACTTAGTAGATAGGTTTCTATTGCTTCTTCTGGAAAAGAGTGAAGAATCTGTCCTCATATTCGTCAAAGAGACCCCAGCGGTCAAGCTC
This sequence comes from uncultured Dehalococcoidales bacterium, assembly GCA_964425705.1. Lineage (GTDB taxonomy): Bacteria > Chloroflexota > Dehalococcoidia > Dehalococcoidales > DATKVW01 > DATKVW01. The sequence goes on along the minus strand of CAYRNL010000029.1, from coordinate 7,491 downwards.
TGCTTTCAGTTCCCGAGGCTCTCCATCACCACGGGAAACTTTTCTAAAGAGTTCCTCAATTCCTAGCCGAGCATCAGTGGGGACACCACTGGCATCTGTATCCAGAAGTCCTCTGGCTTCCATTTGCGACAGGTTGCTTTGCACCGAGCTTCTGGTCAATTCATAAATAAACTTTATCAGTGACACATCCCAAAGCTCATCCTGACCCTTGATAATAGAGGTCAGCGGGTCGCCACGCTTATCAATCTCGGCATTTAGTTTATTGACTACTGACAGCAAGTTATCGGATACAATGGTTAGCTCCTTGGGTTCATTCTTATAAGTGTAAAACAGTCCGGGAGTACTGGGACCATGTGTCCTGAGCAGCACCTCAAAATACTTTTTGGCATCAGTGCTGAACCCCTCAACCCGGGAGAGATAGTAAGGGGTTACGATTCTCGGTTTCTCGGCAAGTACCCTGCCCTCTCTAATCACCGTCTCGGCAACATTTTTTACCAGCTCCGTGTAAACGGGTTCAGTGACCAGATAATAGTATATACTGGTGTTGCCGAAGGTAGCCAAGCTCTGCTTGGGCGATCTCAGTATTTCGGTATGCTTAACTGCGTAGGCAATTCTCTCGTCATCAACATCCATACTTATCTAACCTTCTCTTGATTAAAGATGATAACTCCTCAACCGTTATAATCCTAGGGTAAAGCTAATAGTTCCTGTTTATATTCGTTTAACAGGGTAACATACTGTGAATCCAATTGAGTCTCTACCCTGTGCCATTCCTCCTGGAATTGGGGCTGTTTTTCTACATCTATCTCGCCTTGCCAAAGTGTACCTAATTGTTGCTGAAGCGCTTGCTGTATCTTGGCTTCAAATTCAGCCCTTAATTCCTCATAAGCCTGTTTTCTCTGCTGCTCGCCTTGTTCCAGATAATGATTAAAGATACGCCTTAATTTACTGTAAACATTCTCCACGCTTACTTTATCATTTTTTATGGCTTTTAAGCCATCCATTGCCTTCCTGTTGTTTTTCTTAGCCAAGTCGTCCCTGGGGAGGTCAATATTTCTAACCATGGTCTCAGACATACCGGCTATAACATATCCGGCTATATTTTTCTCATATCGGCTCAGCTCAGTTGCTAAATTGCCGCCTTTCTTAAGGTATTCGGCTGCCAGCCTTTCCCCTTCGGGGACATACTTCCATCTCAGGCGTTCCTCGTCAGTCACCTCACCCAGCTCCTTCACCTTCTCCATAGCTATTTCACGGGCGCTCTTTATGTCGTCCATCTTAATCTCCAATAGTGCTCTTAGTTATATTATATACTAAATAGCTCAAATAGCCCAAAGGCTCTGAGGCCGATGAACATTCTGCGGTTTATGTTTATTCTGGCAGATGATATAATTGATATACATTATGGAAAAGGATTTTGAAATCCTAGACCATACTGCTGATGTTGGTATCATTGCCTATGGTAATGATATGAAACAAGCGTTTACCAACACGGCTAAAGGTTTGTTCAGTTTAATCACCGAGCTTGATAACATAAGCGAGGTTCTCTACCGAGATATAGAGCTGGTAGCCCCTGACCAGGAAAGCCTGCTGGTAGAATGGCTGAACGAGCTCATTTATCTATTTGATGCCGAGAATATTATTTTCAGGAGATTTGACATCGTTGAGCTTGATGATACCCGACTTAAAGCCAGAAGCTATGGAGAAAGGGTAGATAGTTCCAAACATAAACTAAAAACGGGGGTTAAGGCAGCCACCTACCATATGCTGAAGGTTGATAAAACTGATGGCTGTAAGGTTCAGGTACTGCTTGATATTTAGGAGGAGTGAATGCCAGCGCCGTGGCAAGAAGTAATAAAAAAGATAGATGACTACCGATGGGAAATACCGCCGAGCTATAAAACAGGTATGTCCGTGCCCGGTCTAATCTTTGCCAGTGAATCAATGCTCAGCCATATCTGGGAGGAGCAGGTTTTCCAGCAGGTAGCCAATGTGGCTTTTCTACCCGGTATTGTAGGATATTCGCTGGCTATGCCTGATATTCACTGGGGCTATGGTTTCCCTATAGGGGGAGTTGCTGCCACCAGAATAGAAGATGGGGTAATATCGCCCGGCGGTGTCGGTTTTGACATCAATTGCGGCGTCAGGTTACTGCGAACAAATCTCACTAAGGAAGAGGTAAAGCCCAAGATTAAACAACTGGTGGCTGAACTTTTCGTCAATGTTCCTTCAGGGCTGGGTTCTGAAGGCAAGATACGGGTAAGTGAGAAGGAGCTGGACGAAGTCCTGGTAAAGGGCAGCCGGTGGGCACTGGAAAAAGGCTATGGAGAAGCCGATGACATTGTAGTTACTGAAGAGTCAGGCTGCATCAAAGGAGCTGACCCGAATAAGGTAAGTGGTAAGGCTAAAAAGCGGGGTATTCCGCAACTGGGAACCCTGGGCTCAGGCAACCACTTTCTCGAGGTGGAGGTAGTGGATGAAATCTATGACCGGGATGCGGCTACGGCTATGGGCATCAATGACGCTGGTCAGGTGCTTCTCCTGATTCACACCGGTTCCCGGGGTTTCGGTCACGAGGTCTGCAGTGATTATGTAAGGTTGCTGGGCGAAGCAGTAAAAAAATACGGCATCAGCCTGCCTGACCGCCAGCTTGCCTGTGCTCCGATAAGCTCATCAGAGGGACAGGACTACCTTAAGGCTATGGCTTGTGCCGCTAACTACGCCTGGACTAACCGACAGTGTATTGCTCACTGGGCTAGAGAGTCCTTCGTTAAGGTCTTTGGCAAGAGTCAACGGGAACTGGGTATGAAACAAATTTACGATGTGTGCCACAACGTTGCCAAGATAGAGGAACATTCTGTTGATGGCAAGAGGCGCACTCTTTGTGTTCACCGCAAGGGGGCAACCAGAGCCTTCCCTGCGGGACACCCCGATGTTCCCGAGGTTTACCAGAGCATAGGTCAGCCAGTCCTTATCCCGGGAGATATGGGGCGTTGCTCCTATGTAGCCCTGGGAACAACAATAGCTATGAAGGAGACCTTTGGCTCTACCTGCCATGGTGCGGGCAGAATTCAGTCAAGGTCAGCAGCTAAGCGTAGTCTCAGAGGTGCTGATGTAGCTAAGACGCTAGCAGCTAAGGGAATTACCGTTAAGACGGGTAATATTTCCTCGTTAGCTGAGGAAGCCTCTGAGGCTTATAAGAATGTAGATGAGGTGGTTGAGGTAACTGATAAGGCAGGTATCTCCCGTAAAATAGTCAGGGCAATCCCCATAGGTGTAATTAAAGGATAGAAAAATGTATTTTAAAAATGTTATTGAAGCCATAGGACATACCCCATTAGTAGAGCTGGCTCAACTGAGCCCAAATAAGAAGGTGAAAATTCTGGGCAAGCTGGAGGGACAAAACCCGGGGGGTAGCGCCAGCATCAAAGACCGGGTGGCAAAATATATGCTCTTGAAGGCGGAGCAGAGTGGAAAGCTAACCAAAGATAAGACTATTATTGAAGCTACCAGTGGCAATACTGGGTTGGGTCTGGCTTGGCTGGGACACAAGATGGGTTACAAAGTAACCATTGTTATGCCCGATGATATCAGCCGGGAAAAACAGCAACTGTTCCGAATCTACAACGCTGAGCTAATTCTTACCAAAGCAGAATATGGCACAAAAGGGACAGTGGACAAAGCCAGGGAGCTAGCTGCCCAGGATAGTAAATACTATCTGCCCGACCAGTTTTCTAATCCTGCTAACCCACTGGCTCATTATGAGACCACCGGGGTTGAAATAATAAACGACTTCCCCTATGGCAAAATTGATGTTTTAATCGCTGGTATTGGCACTGGCGGTACTATAGTTGGCATTAGCCGACGATTGAAGGAAAAGTATCCCGATATCAGGGTAATAAGTGTCCGACCGCCCTCTGGCGATGCCATTTATGGTTTACTGAGTGCTGGTGAAGATTTTATACCGCCTATCCTGGATTTGAGCCTTATTACTGAGAGGATTACTGTTACCAGTCAACAGGCGGCAGTAGCTACCGGACAGCTCCTGGATAAGGAAGGAGTTTTTGCCGGGCTGTCCTCCGGGGCAGTGGTTCACCAGGCAATTAAGGTTGCCAGTAAAATGGACGAGGGCAATATCGTGGTGGTGTTAGCTGACGGTGGATGGAAATATCTGAGTCATAACTTCTGGACCAAAACCAAGTAAACGCAAGCTGTAATCAGCAAAGATAATAGGATTGTTTATTAAGGGAAGGGGGCTAGGGGAATAGGTTGCTAGGTAGTGTCAGATAGGTCAGCCCGAGATTGCTACTATTACTTTGCTGGATTTTTACCCTTGGCTTTTTGTTTGATTAGCCAGTATTCCAGACTATCAGCTAGAGCCAGCCAGCTGGCTTCAATGATATTGGTGGAACTGCCTACGGTTCGCCACTCCTTAACCCCATCACTGGACTCAATGAGCACCCGAACCTGAGATTCGGTGCCAACGCTTTCCTCAAGGATGCGCACCTTGTAATCAACCAGTTTGACGGCAGCCAAGCTGGGATAGAACCTCAATAGGGCCTTACGTAATGCCTCATCCAGGGCATTAACCGGTCCGTTGCCTTCAGCAGCGGTGTGCACAATTTCATCACCCACCCTTACCTTTATTATTGCCTCCGACAGCATCTCCTCCAGATTCTTTTGAATCGGAGGGCGTCGTCTTTTTTCAATCACCACCATAAAGTCAACCAGTTCAAAGGGTGGTTGATAGCCCGGACTAGCCCGGTGGGCTAGTAATTCAAAAGAGGCTTCGGCGTTCTCATACTGAAAGCCCCGGCTCTCCAGCAGCTTAACCTGGTTCAACAGTTTCTGAGCTTCCTCACCTTTAGGGGACAGCTCCAAGCCCATTTCTTTTGCCTTGTAGAGAATGTTTCTCTTACCGGATAGCTCAGATACCAATGTCCTTGGTTGATTACCCACTCGGGTGGGGTCAATATGCTGATAGCTTTCCATCCATTTAGTCAGAGCAGACACATGGAGCCCAGCCTTGTGAGTAAAGACACTAGACCCGACATAGGGTGCAAAGGCATCGGGGATAAGATTAGCTGCCTCGGATACGAAGCGTGATACCTCGGTTAATTTGGCTAACTGCGTGTCGGTAATGCAATCTATGTCCATCTTGAATTTCAGGTTAGGGATGACCGAACACAGGTCAGCATTACCACAGCGCTCACCGTAGCCGTTAATGGTCCCCTGAACCTGACTGGCACCGGCATTTACCGCTACCAGAGTATTAGCCACCGCCAGACCATTATCATTATGGGTATGGATACCCAGCGGTACAGTAGTCAATTCCTTGGCTGCCTTAACCGCAGTTGTTATCTCATCGGGCAAGGTGCCACCATTGGTGTCGCAGAGAATGAGGCAACTAGCCCCGGCATCGGCAGCAACCTGCAGACAGCGCAGGCTGTAATCAGGATTGGTCTTAAAGCCATCAAAAAAGTGCTCGGCATCAAAGAAAACGGTAAGCCCCTTTGCCCGCAGGTATTCTATGGAGTCGGCAATCATATTAAGGTTTTCTTCTAGTGTGGTTTCCAGCACTTTGGCAACCTGTAAATCCGAGCTTTTGCCAACGATGGTAGCTGTCTTTACTCCGGCGTTAGCCAGGGCTTGAAGGTTAGCATCATCCTTAGCAATCGTCCCGCGTCGTCTGGTGCTGCCAAAAGCAACCAGTTTGGAATGGGAAAGGGTCAGATTCCGGGCTTTGGCGAAAAACTCAACATCCTTGGGATTGGAACCGGGCCAGCCGCCCTCTATAAAGTGAATGCCCAGCTCATCAAGCTTGCGGACAATGCCCAGCTTATCAGTTACCGAAAAGGAAATACCCTCTCGCTGGATTCCGTCCCGAAGCGTAGTATCATAAAGCTGAACCGCTGACAATTTTTAGCCTCCTACCTTTTTAGCGATTAAGTCTCCCATCTCCTTCGTCCCTACCTTGGTCTTACCTTCACTCATTATATCGTAGGTGCGGTAACCTTCCTGTAATATTTCTTCCACCGTCGTTTCTATAGCTTGAGACTCTTTTATCAAGCCAAAGGAGTAACGGAGCATCATGGCAACGCTGAGAATGGTAGCAATGGGATTAGCCATGTTCAGTCCAGCACGTTTTGGAGCACTGCCGTGGATAGGTTCATATAAGCCAAGGGTCTTGACTCCTCCCCTGGGAATTCCTGCCAGACTGGCTGATGGTAACATTCCCATGGAGCCAGCCAGCATTGACGCTTCGTCGGTAAGAATATCACCGAATAAATTCTCAGCAACGAGGACATCAAAGCGCGCTGGATTTTGGATTAGACGCATAGAACAGGCGTCAACCAGCACATGTTCCAGTTCCACATCGGGGTACTCCTTAGATACCTCTATGGCAATCTGTCGCCACAATCGTGAGGATTGCAAAACATTAGATTTATCCACGGATGCCAGTTTTTTACGCCGACTTCGTGCCAGTTCAAAGCCAACCCTGACAATACGCTCTATTTCTTGTTCAGAATAGGTCATAGAATCAGTAGCCATCCGACCTTCAGGTGTTTCCCACTGCTTTTTAGGCTGGGCATAGTAGATGCCTCCGGTAAGTTCACGCACAAAAATTAAATCTACTCCGTTTACAACCTCCGGTTTTAGATTCGTCGAATTCACCAACATTGGATACATCTTGACCGGTCGTAGATTGGCAAATACTCCCAGTCCCTTCCGTAACGCCAGAATACCATCTTCTGGCTGAACCTTAGCCTGAGGAGCATCCCATTTAGGACCACCTACTGCTCCCATCAGTACCGCATCACTATTCTGGCACTTTTTTAATGTATCTTGAGTAAGAGCTTCACCGGTAGCATCAATGGAAGCCCCACCCAGTAACTCATATTGTAAATTAAAGCTGTGTCCGAATTTGTTGCCTACCGTCTGCAATACCTTGATTCCTTCGGCGGCAACCTCAGGACCAATGCCGTCACCGGGTAAAACGACCAGGTTAAATTGTCCCATTATGTCCTCTCCTATGTCAAACTTTTTTTAGTATATTCAATAAGTCCACCGGCAGCAATGAGTTCGGTCATAAAGTCAGGGTAGGGTTTAGCGGTAAACTCCATGTTTCTGGTCAGGTTCTTTATTTTACCGCCGGCTAAGTCAATCTCTAAAGTATCGCCTGATTCGGTGTTAGCCACTGCTTCATCACACTCCAGCAGTGGCAAGCCAATGTTTATAGCGTTACGAAAGAAGATACGGGCAAAGGTTCTGGCAATGATACAGGATATACCGGCTCCTTTGATTGCCAGCGGGGCGTGCTCCCGCGATGAGCCACAGCCAAAGTTGGTGGTCGCCATAATTATATCCCCCGGCTGTACTCTCTTGACGAAATCTTCATCTATGCCCTCCATGCAGTGCTTGGCCAACTCCGCCGGGTCAGACACATTCAGATAGCGAGCCGGAATAATGACATCGGTATCCACATTAGCC
>CAYRNL010000028.1:7098-8645 GCA_964425705.1 uncultured Dehalococcoidales bacterium | reverse complement strand
GGCCGCAGCCGAGCTCGCTTATTCCCGGCTAATACGCCAACAATAACCTTTAATGATGTCGCCGGGGTAGAGGAAGCCAAGCAAGAGGTGCATGAAGTAGTGGATTTCCTCAAGTCGCGAGAGAAGTTTCAGAGTCTAGGAGCACGCATCCCGAAGGGTATGCTCCTGATAGGTCCTCCAGGGACGGGCAAGACGCTGCTGGCACGGGCAATAGCCGGTGAAGCCGGGGTGCCTTTCTTCTCCATCAGCGGCAGTGAATTTGTGGAGATGTTTGTTGGCGTCGGTGCCTCCAGGGTGCGTGACCTCTTTGACCAGGCCAAGCGTAACAGTCCGTGTATTATTTTCATTGATGAAATTGACGCTGTCGGGCGCCATCGCGGTGCCGGGATGGGTGGTAGCCATGACGAGAGAGAGCAAACCCTCAACCAGATTCTGGTGGAGATGGACGGCTTTGATACCAATACCAGCGTAATTGTTCTGGCAGCCACCAACCGACCTGATATACTTGACCCGGCTCTACTCCGCCCCGGGCGTTTTGACCGACGGGTAATCCTTGACCGACCCGATATTAACGGGCGAACTGCAATTCTTAAAGTCCATAGCAACGGCAAGCCACTGGGTAAGTCGGTGGATTTAGAGGTGTTAGCCAAAGAAACCGCCGGTTTTAGCGGTGCCGACTTAGCCAACCTGGTGAACGAGGCAGCTATTCTTTCTGCCCGACGGGAGAAGCAAACTATTGAGATGCAGGAGCTTGAGGAATCTATAGACCGGGTAATCGCTGGTCCGGAGAGGAGGAGCCGCAAGATAAGCCCCAAAGAAAAGGAAATTACCGCCTACCATGAGGCAGGACACGCCCTCGTTGCCAGAATGCTGCCCCACGCCGACCCGGTACACAAAATCTCCATTGTGGCTCGGGGGATGTCTCTCGGTCATACCCGTCAGCTGCCCACCGAAGACCGATACCTGATGACACAATCCCAATTCAAAGATATGCTGGCTACTCTCCTCGCCGGTCATGCTGCGGAAATGCTGACCTTCAATGAAGTGACCACCGGTGCCCACGACGATATCAAGCGGTCGACTATGCTGGCACGTAAGATGGTAACCGAGTTCGGAATGAGTGACAAGCTGGGACCACGAACCTTCGGGGACAAGCAGGAACTGGTCTTCCTCGGTCGTGAAATCTCAGAGCAAAGGGATTATAGCGACAAGATTGCTCAGCAGATTGATGAGGAGGTCAATAACATTATCCAGCACGCCTACGAAGAGTCTAAGAAGATTTTGACCGAAAACAAGGCAAAATTAGTCCAGATTGCTGAAGAAGTGGTGGCTAAAGAGACCATAGAGGGTGAGGCACTGGAGGCACTGTTTAACCAGCCAGCCCCATCACCTTCTCCAGAGACCGTTCCCACCTCCTGAGACTCCTGATGTCTCTGAATTACAGCTTAAATCTGAAGGCTAGCTTTACGGTAAATAATGAGCAAGTTCATAGATAGATTGAATTGGACGGCACAGACTACCCCTCATCCCATCGGATTCAAGCAAGC
>CAYRNL010000028.1:1377-6998 GCA_964425705.1 uncultured Dehalococcoidales bacterium | reverse complement strand
GTAAAGGCTGGCTGTGACTTTGTAGTTTTTCCCGCAGCCAATACCTCCCTGGCAATGCTCCAGGATGATAAAGCGGGCAAGATACTGGAGGTAGAGGCATCACTCAGGGAAGGCTTGCTGGGAACAGTGAATGAGCTGCCAGTAGATGCGGTGCTTATTGTCAGCGAACCGGGGGAGGATTACTCCCTTACCTGGCATCACCTTATGCTCTTTCAGCGCTTTGCCGACTTACTGACTAAACCCCTGCTAGTTTCGGTGCCAGCCACGGTAACCGCTAATGAACTCAAAGTGCTGTGGGAAGTCGGGGTTGACAGTGTGATAATAGAAGTGGGCGGTGACCAACCTCCAGCCAGATTAAAGGAGCTACGCCAGGCAATGGATAAACTGACCTTTCCACCACAACGCAAACAGAGAAAGGTAGAAGCTTTGCTACCTCGTATTAGCGGGAGCACCGAGACGGTAGCCGAAGAGGAAGAAGAGGATTTATAGCCGAGACACCGGCACTATCTATTTGCTGATAGCTGCCACGATTTGCCTTCGGTAGTAATCGTCGGAGCAATTACCATCTCCACCTTATGCATCTCCTGAATGGTGACACAACCGCAGACACCCATTGCTGTGCGCAGCGCCCCAATGAGATTCTGGCTGCCATCAGTGACCGAGGTAGGACCGAAAAAGATTTGCTCTAACGGGCTAGTGGTGCCCACTTTGATTCGGGTTCCCCGAGGCAAAGCTTGGTGCGGGTGGGACATACCCCAGTGATAGCCCAGCCCCGGAGCCTCCTTAGCCTGAGCCAAAATGGAGCCAATCATTACCGCATCAGCCCCGGCAGCAAAGGCTTTGCACAAATCGCCACCTCTACGAAAACCACCATCGGTAATTATAGGCACATACTTACCAGACTCGCGCTGGTAAGTCTCTCTAGCTGCAGCACAATCCATAGTAGCTGTTATCTGGGGAACACCAACCCCGAGGACTTCCCGGGTAGTGCAGGCAGCACCCGGACCAACGCCTACCAGCACCCCGGCAACTCCGGTTCGCATAAGCTCCAGGCAGGCGCTATAGCTGACACAATTACCCACGATAATGGGCATAGGTATAGTCTGGCAAAGTTCCGAGAAGACTAGCCCACGATAGCTCTTAGAGATATGCCGGGCACTGGTAACCGTGGACTGGACAAAGAAGATGTCAGCCCCGGCTTCAGCAGTTATAGGGGCAAACCGCTTGGTATTGGCTGGTGTCACTGAAACGGCACATATTGCTCCTGCCCGCTTGATAGCCTGTATTCTCTCACCAATAAGGTTCTCCTTAATCGGCTGAGAATATATTTTCTGAAGCAAGGGGGTAACCTCAGCATCAGACGCTTGAGCAATCTCAGTCAGTACTTCCTGAGGATTATCATATCGGATTTGTACCCCCTCCAGATGAAGAACCGCCAAACCACCCAGTTGGTTCATCAGGATAGCAAAGTTAACATCAGTCACCGCATCCATAGCTGAAGCCAAAATGGGAATGGACAAGGTAAACTTATCTACCTTGAAATCAATGTTTGTCTGGTCGGGATTGATAGTTACATCTCCAGGAACTATAGCTACTTCATCAAACCCGTAGGAACGCCGTAACTGTTTAAATTGGGGAATTGTCACTTTACTATCCTTTTCATTTCTCCGCTATTAAACACAAACTATACCAAAAGCAGAGGTTAAGGTCAAGCAAGTTAACTTGAAACTGTTTATTAACCTCACCCCCTTTATCCCCCTCTCCTTCATAAGGGGAGAGGGAAGAGACTTTAGAGAGGGGGATAGGGTTAATTAGCAATGTCTATAGACTGGTAATGAAGGATAAGTTATAATAAGTGCATCACAGAAGATAAGAAAGCGATGCCCATCCTTTATATTGTGGCTACTCCCATTGGTAATCTAGAGGATATTTCGTTGCGTGCCCTCCGCATTCTGCGTGAGGTGAAACTTATTGCGGCTGAAGATACCCGTCAAACAAAAAAGCTCCTTGCCACCTATGATTTTAAAACGCCGATGACAAGTTATCACGAGCACAACAAGTGGGCTAAACTGAATTACATTCTAAGCTGCCTTGATGATGGAGATGTAGCTCTGGTTTGTAGCGCTGGGACACCAGCCATATCCGACCCGGGCTTTGAATTAATCGTGGCGGCAAAACAAAGAGGTATTCCGGTTGTTCCCATCCCCGGTCCCTCAGCGGTTACCACGGCACTGGTTGCCTCCGGGCTATCCACAGAACGGTTTAGCTTTATCGGTTTTTTACCCCATAAGGCTAGTAGCCGTCGGCACCTCTTGGAATCTGTGGCTAACGAACGTGGCACTCTCATCGTCCTGGAAACCCCTCACCGACTACAAGCCGCTTTGAATGATATACTGCTTGTCCTGGGGGATAGACGAATAGCCGTCTGCCGTGAGCTTACCAAGCTCCACGAAGAAGTATTTCAGGGCACAATAAGCCAAGCCATTGAGTATTTCGCCGAGCCAAGGGGAGAATTCACTCTGGTTATTGAGGGCAAGAAGGGAACGGATAAACCGCAGTTGACCGAAGATATTGAGAGACGGTTACATGATATGCGTCTCTCAGGAATACCCGCCAAAACAGCAGTGGCTAAGGTGGCTGAAGAAACCGGCTTATCCAAGAAAGAATTGTATCAAGCTTGGTTAAGGAGTTAGTAGATGCATAGAGGCTGTATATCTTTAGGACAAACCCAGTGTGATGAGTGTCACCGCACCATCCCTTATCTTGAGCGTTATCTGGTCATTGATGAGACAGAAGATAAGCGAATACACCTATGTGTTGATTGCTGCCTGCAAAAGGGCTATGCTCAATACAAGGTGGAGAAGGGTAAGCAGGTGTTAACCCTGCTGGAAGAATAAGTTACAGGAGGTTTTTAAGGGGTAAAAATACCCTTTAATTTTGTGAGAATATGAGCGAGAGAATTCTGGTTGCCGTAGCCTGGCCTTACGCTGACGGTCCGTTACACTTAGGGCACATTGCCGGGGCATATTTACCAGCAGACATCTTCGCCCGTTACCACCGCACCAAAGGGAATGAGGTACTAATGGTATCAGGCTCAGACCAGCACGGCACACCGATAACTATCAAGGCGGAGCAGGAAGGGAAAAAGCCCGTTGATATAGCCACCAAATATCATGAACAGTTCCTTGAATCGTGGCAAAAACTGGGCATTTCCTTTGATTTATTCACTAGGACGGAAACGGCTAACCACGCTGAGGTAACCCAGGATATATTCCTCACCCTCCTGAACAAAGGCTATATTTATAAGTCCACAGTGTTACAGCCCTTCTGCCCTCAGTGCCAGCGCTTCCTGCCCGACCGTTATATTGAAGGCACCTGCCCATACTGTAACTCTCCAGGGGCTCGGGGTGACCAGTGTGATGAATGTGGCAAACCGGTAAATCCCAGTGAACTCATTGACCCGCAATGCCGTCTCTGCGGCACCACTCCCCAGTTCACAGATACGGAGCACTTTTTCCTTAAGCTAAGCGCCTTTAACGACCGACTACTAGCCTGGGTAAGACAGCAGACCCACTGGCGGCAGAATGTCCTTAATTTTACTACACGCTATCTAGAGCAAGGGCTGAAGGACAGGGCTATCACCCGCGATATAAATTGGGGAATACCCGTGCCGGTTGATGGCTTTGATAGCAAGCGTATCTATGTGTGGTTTGAGGCAGTTATCGGTTATCTCTCCGCCACCAAGGAGTGGGCTAAATCCAGCGGGAATAATGCAGAAAAATGGCGCTCTTTCTGGCAGGGAGAGGTGAAGAGCTACTATTTTATCGGTAAGGATAATATCCCGTTCCATACCATCATCTGGCCGGCAATGCTGATGGGTTACGATGAGCTTAACCTGCCTTACGATGTTCCCGCCAATGAGTTTTTAACCATTGAGGGCAAACGGCTCTCCACCAGCCGCAACTGGGCGGTGTGGCTGCCCGACTATTTATCGCGTTACGACCCTGACCCGCTACGCTATCAATTATCCATAAATATGCCCGAAACAGGGGATACCGACTTCTCCTGGCGTGAGTTTGTCCGCCGTAACAATGATGAGTTGGTGGCTACCTACGGAAACTTGGTGCACCGGGTGCTCACCTTTACCTATCGTAGTTTTAATGGTAACGTACCAGAACCCGGGGAACTTGATAGTCGCTCCCAGTCTCTCCTTGACAAAGCCAAGGACACTCTGAGCACCATGGACGAACTTCTTCACGATTGCCGCTTCAGGGAAGCAATGAGGTCAGCTATATCCTTAGCTCAGGAGACTAACCGCTACCTGGATAAAAAATCCCCGTGGAAGATAATCAAAGATGACAGACAAACTGCCGCCACTGCCTTATATGTTGCTATTGCCGTTCTCTCCACTCTGAGAACAGCGCTTTATCCCTTTTTGCCGTTTAGCTCGCAGAAATTACACGAGTTTCTCGGTTTCAACGGTAATGTACAGGATAACGGCTGGCAGCCAAATTTTCCGCCACCGGGGCAAAAGCTAATCCCTCCCCAACCCCTGTTTTCTAAATTGGATGAAGAGATAATAGAAGAAGAAACTAAACGATTGGGGTGTGACCATTGCTAGCAAACTCACATACTCATACTGAAAGAGGCTTCCAAGACCCAGGCTCAATTTATCAACCGATTCGGGAAGATTTAGCCGAGGTGAAGAACCGGCTGAAGACGGTCAGTGAGGTTGAATTCACCCAGCTGTCGGAGATGCTGGACCACAGTCTGAGGGGTGGCGGCAAGCTAATCCGCCCGGCACTGGTGCTGCTTTCGGGTAAGTTTTATGACTATAATCGTGAGCACCTTCTGCCGATGGCTACCGCTGCTGAGCTTTTCCACATCGCTACTCTGGTTCATGATGATGCCGTTGACAGCTCCACCGTTCGTCACTGGCGACCGACAATTAATAAAATATGGGGAGCGGACAAAGCCGTGCTCCTCGGCGATTATTTATTTGCCAAGGCAGCAGAGTTTACCCATGTTACTCGTAACCTGCGAGTAATCGGGCTGTCCAGTCAAACCCTGATGACTATCTCCAGTGGCGAACTAAACCAGGCTTTTAATGCTTTTAATCTGGAGCAAAGCTATGAAGACTACCTGGGAAGGATTGCCAGCAAAACTGCTTCCCTGTTCGCTATGGCTACTGAATCAGGAGCAGTTTTAAGTCGCGCCTCAGAAAAGTCGGTCAGGATACTAAAAGAGTATGGCTACAACCTTGGTATCGCCTTTCAGATTGTGGATGACCTGCTAGACTTTATCTCTACTGAGGAAGAAATGGGCAAACCTATCGGCTCGGATTTAACTCAGGGCACCCTTACCTTACCGGCAATGTTCATCTTACAGCGCTATCCTGAGGATAATCCGATAAAGAGACTCTTTCAGGACAGGGATAAGCAAGAAAACATAAAGCAGGCGCTGGAGCTAGTCCGCAACTCCTCAATCGTTCAAGACTGCTATGCAATAGCCTCGGACTACTGCGCTAAAGCCTGCCATAACCTCAACCGATTGCCCGACAACCCCGTCTGCCAGACCCTAACGGAATTAGCCGACTACATTGTCGGCCGCAATAGATAACC
>CAYRNL010000028.1:0-1277 GCA_964425705.1 uncultured Dehalococcoidales bacterium | reverse complement strand
GCCACCTTAGCACCACGGGTCAGCGAGATTAATACCTGCACCACAAACATTAGACCGGCAATGGCAGCAATTGTGCACAATATTTTGGCTGGCATGGCATACGTCATAATGATACTACCAAGTTGAGCACCCGTAACCCCGGCAGCAAAGGCACCACCACCAATAATGCCACCGATTATCATCAAGGCATCACCAACTACAATACAAACCACGAAAATCCAGAATATCCAGTCAATAAGTGGTTGCCAAACAATAGTCTTGCGACTGAAAATGGGCACCAGGTAATAAACGGCTGCCATTAACACCAGTGACATCCAACCCATGAGACCTACATGAGTATGAGCGCTACCTATCATTGCTGCCGGTCCCTGCTCCAGGAACAGGCGCACCGGCTCTTGAGACTGAACGATTCCCTGAATCAGACTCCAGGCAAAGAATATAGCTGCTGCCCAGATGAATTTAACCAACCGACGATTTTCTCCCTGAACTTGCATCCTAGTACCTCCTCACATTATGTAATTTTGCAACCTAGTTATGAAAGCAGTGCATTATAGTTAATCAGCCATCACATCGTCAACAGAGTTGCTGACAATTAAAGAAAACCTACGGTTCTTGTCGTAAGTTTTTAACAAAAATTAACACCAATTTTATGAGCAATTAACCCCGCAGTTTTAGTATTAGCATAACGCTAACAATGAAGGGAGTATAGAAATGATTAAAACTGCTGTCCGACTCCAAAATAACACGGTTATGGTATTTGATAGAAGGGGAAAACAAATCCCCAAGTATCAGGGACAATACGATGAGGTAAAGGAATCTATCTTAAAAGATGCTCATAAAGACACAGTATTTGCCCACGGCTTCAATAATGATGGCAAACTACTGAAAGTCTCCCGGGAGGAATGGTAACCGATTCTATTCCCAACTAAGTGGGGGTTAGCTGATATGTCTTTCTCTTTAAATAAAGGTCTACTTATATTATTTCTGTTTGTCTTGGTTTCGTTACCGGGGTGTGACGCCCTTAAAATAATAACCAGCGAACCGGTAACACCGGAAGAGCCTGAGTTCACCTACAGCACTGGTGTCTCAGCGCCACCCATCCGGATAAGTGGCGGCAACCTCCACTGGCATAAAAAACTGCCCGATACCACTTACACCCTAGAGGATGCCGCAGTAGAAATTCACAACTTCGGTGATTCCGATATTATGGTGGCGCAGCTAGAAATAACGGTTGACGAGGACAGTAAATTATTTGAAATCGGCACAACAGTATCGGG
>CAYRNL010000027.1:7379-8649 GCA_964425705.1 uncultured Dehalococcoidales bacterium | reverse complement strand
CTGGCTGGTTCAAGCAAGGCTGAAGCCAGAATAAGATATTCATTATCAACCTCTACCACAGCGTATTCAGCATCAGCGGATACGGCTAGGGCAGTATTACCCGGTAATGTCCATGGCGTGGTTGTCCAAGCGAGTAAATAAGTTGCCTTATCTCGTGATAGTTCATAGAGTCTCTTTTGCTTGGCAGTCTCAGATATTGGTGATGGCACAACCTTAAACTTTATGTAAACTGAGGGGTCTTCGGTATTGTCCTGATAACCCAGAGCTACCTCATGGGAACTCAAGGAGGTACCGCAGCGGGGGCAATGAGGCGTCACCTTGTATCCTTGATATATCAATCCTCTGTCCCACATCTGCTTTAATGCCCACCACACGGTTTCAACATAGGTGTTGTCCATGGTGATATAGGCATGCTCCAGGTCAATCCAGAAGCCGATACGTTCAGTTATTGTCTCCCACTCCTTAAGGTAACTGTAAACGCTCTCCCGGCAGCGGGCATTAAATTTGTCAACTCCATATTCCTCAATCTGCGCCTTACCCGAAAAGCCAAGTTCTCTTTCTACTTCTAGCTCCACCGGTAATCCATGTGTATCCCAGCCTGCCTGGCGCGGAGCATAATAACCCTTCATAGTCTTATAGCGTGGTAAAACATCCTTGAAAACGCGAGCCAGTACATGATGTATGCCCGGGTTACCATTGGCTGTCGGCGGTCCCTCGTACAATGTAAAGCGGGAGGCACCCCGGCGAGCTGCTACGCTCCGCTCAAAGGCATTATTACTCTTCCAAAAGCTGAGGACATTCTCCTCAACCTGAGGAAGGTTTACTCTGTTACTCACCGGAAGAAACATAATCCAATTCCCCTATTAAAAAATCCCGTCCCTAGGGACGGGATTTATCAAACCCGTGGTACCACCCTACTTCCCCTGCCACAAGCAGGAACACTCTTTCAAGGCACTCTTCAAATGCCCCCGTCCTTGATAACGGTTGACGGTACCGACCAAGTCTACTAAGTGATAACATCACCACCATTCGGTTGGTAGCTCAAGAGTGATTTTCAGAGAGCGGACACATCTGCTCACACCCTACCAGACTCGCTAAGTATCCGCTATCCCTCTTACTCTTCTCCGTCAATGCCTTTACTGCTAAAGATTAGCACACTATAGCTTATAAATCAAGCAGGCTAATATGAGATTATTTACCAACCCCTCACCCTTTATCCCCTTCTAAATAACCTCGGTTAATATGTAACTACTTCTTGGGCAGAATAACC
>CAYRNL010000027.1:0-7279 GCA_964425705.1 uncultured Dehalococcoidales bacterium | reverse complement strand
ATCCCCTTCTAAATAACCTCGGTTAATATGTAACTACTTCTTGGGCAGAATAACCACCTTACGCTCTTCACCCTCACCGGTGCTCTCAGTGGTAACATCAGGATTATCAGCCAGAGCAAGATGGATAATACGCCTCTCGTAAGCGGACATAGGTTCCAGGGTAAATGGCATCCCCCTGGTCTTCACCTGTTCCGCCATACGCCAAGCTAAAGACTGCAGTGCTTTATAACGGCGTTGTTTGTAGCCCTCAACATCAATAATTATTGGCACCCAGGTCTTTGTCTGAGAGGCTACAATAAGCCTGACCACATACTGTAAGCAGGAAAGGGTCTGCCCCCGCCGCCCAATCAGAATACCCAGGTTCTCGCCCTTTATGTCAAAGGCGATGGGATTGATAGCCCCCTCTTCGACGAAAGGTACAGCACAAGGCTCAACAGAAACAACTATCCCCAACTTGTCAAGTAATGTCTCCAGGACATTCTTAGCCACCTCGCCAACATCATTATTTTTTTCCACCATATGTGCTAATACCTTTGTTTTTAACTTTAGCTTTCTAAGCACCCAATCCCCAAATACCCGCTTTACCTTCCCTTATAATGGTAGCCTTTATCTCTTCTCGGCAGCGGTTTAAATTGTCCCAGGCGAGTTGGATGGCTTTCTCCAGAATCCGGATGCTCCTCTTCAGACTTTTCAGATTCTGACGCCTCCCCCGGTGTGGAAGCTGGTTCAACAACATCAGCCCTAACCGGAGTCTCCTCTCTACGCACTCCCTCTAATACGATACGCCTTTTCAATTTTTTATCACGACCTGTTGGCTTTTTAGCCTCTGCCGTTACCAATCCTCCCCACCCGGTAACAAGATACTGTAAAACAATTCTAATAACACTTGAAGTCACCCAGTAAAGAGCCAGACCACTGGGGAAAGATAAACAAATGAAAGCAAACATCATGGGCATCATCCACAGCATCATCCGGCTCTGTGCCTGTTGTCTGGGGTCAGCACTGGTCGGCGTTGCCATCTTTTGCTGCAACCACATTGTCGCCCCAACCAGAATCGCCAGGAATAAATCACCCTCAGCCAAGTCCAGCCAGAGGAACTTGTTCTGTAACGGCAGTGTGGAATATATCACCGGCCAGGAATAAAGGTACTTGGATAGACCCAGCAGATTCTCAGGGATTACAGCAACCAGTCGCATTATTGCCTGAAACAGAGCCACCCAGACCGGCATCTGAACTAGCATAGGTAGAAGGCAACCGGCAGGATTCATCCCAGATTCCTTATACATCCTCATCTGTTCTTGTGCCAGTTTCTGCTTGTCTTTGCCGTACTTCTTCTGAAGCTCAGCCAGTTGTGGTTGAAGCTCCTGCATCCCTTTACTAGCCCTAATCTGCTTCATGGTAAGGGGATACATACAAGCATTAACCACAATGGTCAGCGAAATGATAGCCAGTCCAAAATTACCGAATAGATAACTGGAAAGCCCAATCAAGCAATTAATTACCGGCTGTAAAATGATTAAATCCCATATTTCCCCCATCGCGAAGTCTACCTCACTTACTGGTTATAGGGAGAGTCCATAGTCTCACCCCTGACTCTGCATTCAGAGCATAAAGATTTTGAGCCTCACTATAAATATAAATAACTCCATCGGTGGCACAAAGAGGCGTATATATCTTCTCTTCTATATTAGCTATCTGCTTCATCTGATTGGTGGCAGTATCCACGGAATATACCTTACCCTCCTCAGAAGCGAAAATAATAGAGCTGTCAACTATAACCGGCCAGGCGGAAACAGGACTGCCCATGTCAAGCTCAGCTACCTTATTCCCGCTTTCGGCATTCAGGGCATAAACCTTACCGTCAAAGCACCCGGCATAGATAGTGTTATCATAAGCTACAGGTTTAGTCCAGAACCACCTCTCAGCCGGGAATTTCCATTTCAGGTTACCATCTGAAGCATTTACAGCATAGAGATGTCTATCAAACGAACCAATATAAACCGTATTATCATAAACAAGGGGAGTAGCAGCAATAGTTCCCTCAGCGGCAAATTCCCACTCCTTGCTGCCATCGGTAACACTCAGGGCATACAGTTTCTTGTCAAACGAACCAATAAACAGTCGGTCACCATCAATAACCGGGGTAGACCAAATCTTATCTCCAGTTTGGAATTCCCACTCCTTATCACCGGTAGCCGCATCAAGGGCATAAACCTTTCCATCAGAGCAACCAAAATAGAGCCTGTCCCCAGCCACTGTAATATCCCCAATAATGGGCTCCAGTTTATCCTGGCGGGGATATACCCACCTCAATGCTCCCGAACTGGAATTAATGGCGTAAATCTTACCACTATAGCTACCAATATACACCAGTCCTCTTACCACTGCCGGCGTACCATAGATAGCTACAGGCTTAGGGGGTTGCGCACAACTAAACCAACCACCAGTCGCTTTTTCGGTCTCCAGGGGAGTCTCCCACAGATGAGCACCAGCGGTATTCAGGACAACAAGTTTAGCTTCCCCCGATGGTGCACTGCAACCGAAGCCACCACCCTGCGTTATGGCGGGACATAAATACAGTGTCCCATTGGCTATGGCTACCCCGGAACCACCTTCAGGTACACCCTTTATCCCGGCACACCCCAAAACACCCAGTCCACTCATAATCACGAGCAGCATAACCAGCAGCAGCACTATTTTGCCTAATAATTTTCTATTGCGCTTAAACCACACTTACTACCCCCAAAGTTTTAGTTATCAGGTACCGGGTCATAACCTCCCGGATGGAAAGGATGACAGCGAATTATCCGCCTTACCCCCAGCCATACCCCCTTAATCAAACCGAACCGGGCAACCGCCTCATAAGTGTATTGAGAACAGGTTGGTAGAAAACGGCAAGAAGGGGGTGTAACTTGCGATATGGTTAACTGATAAAATCTAATTAGCTTTAAGGTAAACTTTTTCATCATTTCTCATCAGTAATTGAGCCTGGAACAGCAGAGCCTTAACCGATTCCTTAATTTGGGCATAGTTAGCGACAGCAATAGGAGAGCGAGCAATAAATATAATGTCCCATCCCGGTCTGAGTGACACCTGCCGTATAATTTCACGAAGCAAACGCTTCACCCTATTTCTAGTTACCGCTTTGCCTACCCGATGGCTCACTGAGAAACCACACCTGGATAAAGTAAGCCCATTGGGCAAAGCTTTCATCACCAGCAAACTATTCACCCAGGAACTACCTTTATTATAGACTGCCGCATACTGTTCTGATTTAGTAAGATATTCTCCCGACTTCATTACCCCCACTCTTAACCAATGCTAGGGAGAGATTAAAGAAAAGAATGATAGAACAACCTCACTAAATACTGCTCCCAAATCATACTACGGTCAGTCGCTTCCGTCCCTTGAGCCGTCTTGCTTTTAAGACAGCCTGTCCCTGACGGGTACTCATTCTCGCCCGAAATCCATGCTCACGCTTTCTTGGGATTTTCTTTGGTTGATATGTTCTCTTCGGCACTATAACTCACTAACTGACAATTATACTTCGGACATCTTTTTAGTGTCAATGTGAAAGGAAACTAACAGAGGAACCTGCCTAGCAAGCTAACTGCTAGTGCCAATGCCCCCGGTCCTATGAATATGCTCCGGCACATATGGTAACAGTGCTAGATGTCGTGCCCTCTTTATTGCTACTGCCAAGGTACGCTGATGCTTAGCACAAACGCCTGTTCTACGGCGGGGTTCAATCTTTCCTCTATCGGACACATAAGGACGCAACTTAGAGGGGTCTTTATAGTCTATCTCGTCTACCTTATCAACGCAAAAAGCACAAACCTTACGCTTTGGAATATATCCTGTCCTATTCCACCTTCCACCACGCGAGCTTCTACCATACGAGCTCTTGACCTTTTGTCTAGCCACTGATTATAACCTTCTCCCTCCTGTTAAATCTGCTAAGTCCACTTCTATCTAAAAGGGGATGTCCTCTGGCTGCACTTCACCAGTTTCGACCGGCACTTCACCAGCTTCGCCCGGCACTTCACCAACTGCGACTTCCTCAGTCTCCTCAGGGAGGGGAGCTGCTGTCCGTCTATCAAGGAATGAAACCCGGTTGGCTACTATCTCCGTCCGATAGTGCTTTTGCCCGTCCTGACCTTCCCAGGTGCGGGTATGTAGCCTACCTTCGGCATAAACCAACCGGCCCTTAGATAGAAACTGGTTACATTGTTCCGCCAGCTTATTCCAGGCAACCACAGTAAACCACTCCGTCTCTTGCTTTCGTTCACCCTCGGCAGTAGTATACATTCGGTTGGTGGCAACACGGAATGAGGTTACCGGGTTACCATTAGGGGTAAAGCGCATTTCAGGTTCACTACCAACATTACCAATAATCATCACCTTATTTAAACTTGCCATTTTCTTAAAACTCCTTACCCGAGCACGCGGAATAAGTACTACCCATCAATCATTCAATCTTATTAATAGATGCCGTAACACCTCCTCAGAAATCTGCAAGCTCGCTTTGAGTTCTCTACCCAATGCCGGCTTTAACCTGAACTTACTTAACACATAATTGCCCTCTATAAAATGGTCTATTGGATAGGCTAACTTTCTCTTGCCCCATCGTTCAACGCTGGAAACAGTACCTCCCTTGTCCGTAACAAACTGGCTTACCTTATCAATCAGAGCATCCATTGCCTCATCCCCAATCTCTGGGTTGATAATTAATACCAGTTCATAGTCTCGCAACCGCGTATCTTCGGCTGTTGCTATTTTTCTAGGTGTTCTTTTCGTCGCTATTGGTCTTACTCCTTAGAATATTACTGGCTATTATACCACACAATAAGAAGCATAAACAACACACAGTCTGAAGAGCAAGAGAATCAGCCCTTCCGGGCTCTAAGTATCGCATCTAAGGGAGTTTAGCCTGAGACCATCTCCCACCACGGCGTCTTCCCCGGCTGCCTCCCTGCCAACCCATCCCCATAGGCTGAAGAGGCATAATGCTGGTAGTGTGGCAAACAGGGCAAAATCGGGGTGGAACGGTTATCATGGTCTCAAAGGACACAGTCCATTCATGACCGTTGAGACACCTGAAACGGCGTAACGCCATCTCAAATTTGCCGCCCTCAATCCTTATTGCCTTACCATTGAGCAGTGCATCAGCTGTTTTCTGCCGGGCTGAGCCCAGCACGCGAGAAAAGGTTGTCCGGGAGACATTCATCCTTTTGGCGCACTCCTCCAGCTCCAGCCCCTCCAAGTCCTTGAGACGTACCGCCTCTACCTCCTCAACAGAGAGGCACACCTCCTTAAGATGAGACAAGGGTACGCCGGGCGGCTTAAAATAGTTTACTGGCGGTACGAAGTCCACCCGCCGCCACATTGGTTGTCTGCCCATATTAATCTAAATCTCCCTATTATCCGATATCGACTTATGCTAAAAAGGGTATTATGCACATATGACCACAATCAGTATAACCGCTCTGCCCTGGGCTGTCAAGCTTCCCCAGCGCAGTAATTTTTTCTGTTTGCCCAAGGCTTGACACCAGGGAATTTCAGTGGTAGTATCTATGCCGAAAATTATACATTAAAGGACATTGATTGAATGAAAATCCTCAAGGGTTTGGCTCTTAGTCTGTTAAGCTTCCTGCTTTTCTTATCTTTATCTGTCTTCGGCTTACTCTTTGCGCTAAATAATACTGCCCTTAACCCGGATTTTATCGTTTCTGAGCTGGATAAGCTGGATGTGGCATCGCTGGCTGGAGAGTTTGTCCAAGAGCAAGTTTCCGAGCAGCTACCTGAGGAACTTGGATTTGTAACACCCGAAACAATAGATAATATCCTGGCTGATGTTGAACCCTGGGTAAGAGAGCAAACAAGCATTGCTATTCATAATGGCTACGATTACCTCCTGGGAAGAAGCGAAAGCCTGAGTCTGGTAATTTCCACCGAGCCGTTAAAGGCTAGCTTAAAAGATAATCTATGGCAGGCTTTATTAGCATCACCACCCCCAGAGGTTGCCGGATTGCCCCCCGATGTGCTTGAGGAGCAGTTCAACGAATTCTTTGCAGAGTTTTCCCAGGGAATACCATCAACCATTGAGGTTGATGAGAGCCTGATCCCCGCTGAGGTTCTAACACAGCTTGAGCAGGCAAGAGAATATATTAACCTTCTCCAGACCGTCTACAAGGCTCTGATTGGTCTCATTCTATTATTAATCGCTGGCATTATCCTTATCTACCGTGAGGTAAAAGGAGCTACCCGCGGGTTAGGCATCACTTTCCTGACCTACGGAGCCCTTGAATATGGAGGCATCCTGGCTGCCAAACACTTTGCCCTGCCTCAATTACCTCTCTCGGAAATACCGCCGTCACTACAGGCATGGCTACCCCAGGTAATCAGTGACTTTCTACATCCGCTGGAAATGTTCAGCCTTGGTCTGCTGATAGGGGGTGTAGCCCTGCTCGTGGTCTCTTTCGTCTATAAACCCCGCCAGCCTGCACTCTAAACTGCTAGCAACTCGTTTATCAGTTTCAATATGCTAGTTTACCAGCGGGGCTTCTTTAACCACCGTTAGGAAAGCTATTGCCCTATTTATCCACCCTTAATGATTTTAGCTATACCCTGGGTTACCGGTCTGACAAGGCCGGAGAATGCCGGATGACCATCGGTCATAAGCTTCGGATTACTAAAACCCAAAGCGAGTTCATCCAACAATAATGTCAGTAGAACTTCCGTGGGTCCAAAAATCCTGAAATCCTTGTCCTTGAAATGAAGTAACTCCGAACCGCCGGAGAGTTTTCCCTGACTTATGGTGAAGTGACCACTCAGGGGGCTATCATCCGCTTCGATGTTGACATTTATCTGCTTAGTCCTCGTTAACACTGACATCAATCTCTCGGATTCCAGCTCTGTCATTAATTCCTTTGATTTCGGGGTGAGTGCACCTACGCCTTTCCAGAAAAGGTCCATGAACTTGTCCGAAACTTCAGGTACCTCGCTGACAAATTTCGCCGCATCAACTTCTATCAGCTTTTTTATTATCCTTGCCAGTAAATCGGGAACTTCCCCCAGCGCCTTTTCAATGCCGTACCTACCTATTTCATCAAGAGTGAGAGGTAAAGCCCTTTTTAACTCTGCAGCAGACACCCGCAGCATTGCATCTATCTTCTTATCTATCAATTCTCCTGACATTTTCCTCTCCTTATTGAGATTCAGCCTTCCACACCCGGCAAAGCAGCGCTCTACATTGCATAACCCCTACGGCAGGGTCGTA
>CAYRNL010000026.1:3389-8771 GCA_964425705.1 uncultured Dehalococcoidales bacterium | reverse complement strand
AACCAGAGTTAACTTCTCCGGCAGAAGATATTTCTGAGCCTCATCTATAAGCTGATTAAAAGTCATTACTCCCCACAACAGTCAAGTCTCTATTTTAAGTATAGCGCAGTAGGACTGCTGTTACAAAATCAGGCTTCGGGTCCTTTAGAGGAGCTCCACCGCTTCAAACCACTCCTTGTTAAATAAGCTCTGGTTTACAATAGGGATTAAATCCGCCTATAATATTAATTTAACGGGGCGTAGCGCAGTTTGGTTAGCGCGCAGCGTTCGGGACGCTGAGGTCGGAGGTTCAAATCCTCTCGCCCCGACTTTTGTAGTATTATTCTTCTACCCTCTTCGCCTCCTCCCACAGAATGTTTTGCTCGTCAAAGGATAGCTCACCAAAATTTAACCCTCGCTGGCGGCAGACCTCTTCCATATAAGTGAAACGGTGATAAAACCGCATATTGGCTTCCCGCAACGCTGCCTCTGAGTCAATGCCCAGCCGTCGGGCAATATTACCCAGGGTAAACAGCAGGTCGCCAAACTCCATCTCCTTCCGCTTCTGGTTTTCCGCCTGCCTAAATTCGTTCACCTCTTCCACCAGCTTATCAATAACACCTTCAATATCTTCCCAGTCAAAGCCCACCTGAGCCACCCGTCCTTGAATCTTCTGGCTGTAAGCTAAGGCCGGCATCTGCTCGGGCACGCTGTCCAGCATAGAGGTCTCATCTCCCCTCTCCTCCCTCTTGAGCTCCTCCCAGTTTTGCGCTACCTCCTCAGCACCCTCCACCTTCTTGGAGCCAAAGACATGGGGGTGGCGATGAACCAGCTTGGTATTGATACTGCTAATTACATCTCCCAGCTCAAATTCCCCGGCTTCAGTAGCAATCTGGCTGTGAAGAACGATTTGCATCAGCAGGTCACCCAGCTCGGGGCAAAGCTTCTCAGAATCTCCTTCATCCAGAGCTTCCAACACCTCGTAGCACTCCTCCAGCAGATTCTTTCGGAGCGAAGCATGAGTCTGCTTCCTGTCCCAGGGACAGCCATCGGGAGCTCGTAACTTAGCTATAACCTCAACCAGGGTGTTAAACTTATTCCAATGCTGCGGTAAGGACATCTTCTACCTCTGGGAAACTTCTTAATCAGGGTCAAGTAAAGTGCAATTTTAACATAACCTCTGCTTTAACTCAAAGGCAGTATCATTCCGACAAGCTGCCTCTGTCCCCTCAAGAAATCGGCGGCAGACATAGCACGCTTTCCTTCCAGCTGGACTTTCAAGATGCCTAAAATCCCGTCCCCCGTGCCAACTCCAAAACCAGCCCCCGGTTTTCCGATACTACCGGACAGTGCCCCGACTTGCCCTGGTTCCAGGGGCTTTTCCGCGGGTAAAGGCACCGTTTCCATAATCTTAAGCTGTTTCCCCTGCCACCTGGTATAACACCCGGGCCAGGGCTGGAAGGCACGCACCCGCCGCCATATATCCCCAGTCGGTAAGTGCCAGTCAATCTCACCCTCATCCTTGGTAATAGATTCAGAATAGGTGGCTTCAGCCTCATTCTGGGGGCGTGGGGTAATCTCATCCCGAAACCAGCCAAGCAAAACCTCCTGAAGTAACCGAGCCCCTGTCTGAGACAGCTTGCTGGCAAGAGAGCCGGTGGTATCCTGAGGAGAAACGGGAATCTGCACCTGGGCTAACACCGGTCCGGTATCAAAACCCTTATCCATTAACATGATGCTTACCCCGGTAAACTCATCACCCGCCAAGATAGCCGCTGCCACTGGTGAGGCACCCCGATGCCTGGGTAATAGTGAGGGATGAATATTAATACACCCGTAACGGGGGATATCTAAAACTGATTGGGGTAAAAGCTGACCGAAGGCAGCCACAACGATAACATCCGGGTGAAAGTTGACCAGTTGCTCCACCACCTCGGGTCTATTCAGGCTAACTGGCTGTACTACCGGCAGCTTCCAGCCTACCGCTGCTCTCTTCAGTGGGGGAGCAACCAAGGACCGCCCCCTGCCCGCTGGTTTATCCGGCTGGGTATAAGCAGCAACCACCTGGTATCGGTTAAGCATAAGGTGCTCCAAGGGAGGAGCAGCAAACTCCGGGGTGCCCATAAAAACTATTTTCAATCCAAACCTCCTAGTACTAAATTCTAACATCAAAATTCTTTCCTAACAAACGGTCACCCCCTATCTACAAAGTAAATATTTGTCAAACGGATAAGCCCGATAGACCTAGTAAGGGGAAACAGAGGTTAAAAATAGCTGGAAATTAACACCAACAAATTTGTCATTAAAATTACCTGTTGGTATTATTGTGTGCAAAAATGTGGACATTTGTCTATATAGGAAATTTTTCCTAACCCAAAAGTCACCCCCTATCTACAAAGTAAATATTTGCCAAACGGATAAGCCCGACAGACCTAGTAAGGGGAAAGGGAGGCAAAGAATAACTGGAAATTGACACCACAAACCTTGCCAGTAAAAAAGATTAGCATTATCCTAGAACTGTTACTTTTTGCCACCCTCAGACCGCTAACAAGCCTGCTTTGGGTTCCCCACCACTCTGAGATAAGATGTGCTTTGATTAAGGAGGAGAGCGATATGGAAGCCAAGTCAGCTCAACAAACCTGGGAAGCTGCCCTAGGTGAGCTGCAAATTCAGGTTAGTAAAGCAAACTACCGAACTTGGCTGGAAAAAACTCTAGGTTTGAGTTACCAAGATAGTCACTTTGTCGTCGGTGTGCCTAACACCTTTGTCGCTGAATACCTGGAGCAAAACCAACGCTCTTTAATTGAAAAGACACTTATCAACATCACCGGTCGTCCTGACACGAAAGTCACCTTCCATATTGATGGTGCTTACCGCAAACCATCAGGTAGCTATGATGCCCAGGGGGAAACCGTGTTAACCACATCCCTCAGGTTAAACTCAAGATATACCTTTGAGTCTTTTGTTGTCGGAGACTGCAACCGATTAGCCCATAACACCGCCATTGAGGTAGCCCAGAACCCGGGCCATAGTTACAATCCACTGTTTATAGGTGGGGGAGTGGGGCTGGGCAAGACTCACCTGCTGCACGCTATTGGTCATCTGGCTCTGAACAACAACATGAAGGTGCTCTATGTCAGCGCTGAGCGATTTACCAATGAATTTATTACTGCGATTAGGGATAAGAAAACCGATGAATTCCGCAATAAGTACCGGACGGTTAACCTACTTTTGTTTGACGATATTAGCTTTATCTATGGCAAAGAACAGACACAGGAATGCTTTTTCCATACCTTCAATGACCTGTATAATGCCAACCATCAGATTGTGGTTACTTGCTGCCAATGTACCCCGAAATCAATGCAAATAGAAGACCGCTTGCGTTCCCGCCTTGAATGGGGACTAGTCGTTGAGATTCGCCCACCTGACTTTCAAACACGTTCATCTATCCTGCAAGCCAAGGCCCGGCAGCAAGGAATTTTTATTTCCCCCGAGATAACAGAGCTTATTGCCCAGCGGAAACAGCAAAACATAAGAGAACTAGAAGGTGCCTTAAACCGGGTTGTAGCTTTTTCCAAGCTAACCCAAGCTCAAATCACCACTGAAGTAGCTACTCAGGCGCTTAAGGATATAGCCAGTAAGGCTCCCAAAAGGGCAGCAATAACACCGGCAATGGTTATTGAAGCCGTAGCCCACGATTTCCAGCTAACCCCCGAAGACTTAAAAGGCAAGAAAAGAAAGGGCACTACCCTAGCCCGTCAGGTAGCCATGTACCTGATAAGACAGGAAACCAATCGCTCGCTGGCTCAAATTGGTCAAGAGCTGGGGGGAAGAGAACCAATTACTGTTAGCTCTGCTTATAAAAAAATAGCCAATGCTATCAGTGAAGATGCCTCTTTGCGCCAAAGGATATCAGATATTCAACAAAAGCTATATTCCGGATAGATGATGCTATAAATAATCTATATTCGCGATGTAACCTAAAGCTTAAATACTTAATAAGCATTGTATAACCAAAATATAAACCCACAGCCGTGCTTTCCCCAAACCGTAAGACCACCTTTATACTATAGCTTTTTCTTATTAGTATGATTATTATTAGAATAACATTACAAATATACTAAGTTAATATATTTATAATAATTAGTTTTATAAGTTATGGAGCAACTACATAGTGTTTGATAGAGTTGAGGTATCTGTGAAGGCAGGTAATGGAGGGAATGGAGTGGTCAGCTTCCGGCGGGAAAAGTTTGTTCCCTTTGGCGGTCCTGATGGCGGCGATGGTGGTGATGGCGGTGATGTCGTTATAATAGCTGACCCTCATATAACCAACCTGTATAAATTTAAGCAGAAGGGGTTATACCAGGCTGAGAGTGGTAAGGATGGTGGGGGGAAAAGAAAGCATGGCAGGCAGGGGACGGACTTGCTTCTGTCTGTTCCTTTGGGGACAGTGGTGTTGAATAAGACACAGATAGGCGGGGATGTGGTTTTGGCTGATTTAGAGCAAGCCGGTCAGCGAGCCGTAGTAGCTAAAGGTGGTAAAGGAGGACTGGGTAATGCCCGGTTTGCTTCATCTCTTAACCAGACCCCCCGACTAGCGCAGAAGGGGGAGATGGGGGGGGAAGCGTCCCTGATACTGGAAATGAGACTGATTGCTGAAATCGGTATCATCGGCTATCCCAATGTCGGTAAGTCTACCTTGCTAACGGCGGCTTCCGCCGCCAAACCTAAAATTGCTGCCTACCCCTTTACCACCCGTGAGCCCATTCTGGGTGTGGTTGAGGTCGGTCAGCGAAGCTTTGTCTTGGCTGAGATTCCCGGGCTGATAGATGGTGCTCACCTTGGTCGGGGACTGGGACACGATTTCCTGCGTCATGTGGTTCGCACCAGGATACTGATTCACCTGGTTGATGGTAGCTCACCCTCTCCGGCAGAAGATATGACCCGAGTCAATATGGAGTTGGGGTTATTTGATTCCGCTCTAGCCAAGAAACCCCAGATTGTGGCGGTAAACAAGATTGATTTGCCCCAGGTGCGGAATCGGC
Source organism: uncultured Dehalococcoidales bacterium (assembly GCA_964425705.1). Taxonomy (GTDB): domain Bacteria; phylum Chloroflexota; class Dehalococcoidia; order Dehalococcoidales; family DATKVW01; genus DATKVW01. The sequence continues at coordinate 3,747 of CAYRNL010000026.1, read as the reverse complement.
AGGCAGAGATAGCGGATGCGTTAAAAAGCATTGGAGTTTCCGCCCTTTTCATTTCGGCAGCGACTAATGAGGGTGTTGCCGAGCTTATGGCCGAAGCGATGAAACTGCTGGGTCAGGTCACTGCTGAGGAAAAAGCGGGTAGGGCAATTCCGAGGAAGGTGTTTCGTCCTCAACCGAGGGATGTCGGTGCCAGCGTGCATAAGGAGGGGGATACCTTTGTCGTGGTGGCACCGGAACTGGAGCGCGTCGTGGCCGGGACGGATATAACCAGCCCCGGCGTCCCGGGGCAGCTCATAAAGAGACTGGACAGGCTCGGGGTCAGCAAGGCTTTGAAGAAGGCTGGGGTTAAGCCGGGGGA